>SUWU01000061.1 GCA_015061295.1 Lentimicrobiaceae bacterium | reverse complement strand
CATTTAAGGCATTGGCGAAAGTACTTTCCAAAGCAGCCGATGATGACATTCCAGCGCCGAGAGGCACGTCACCGACAAATACTGTGTCGAAGCCCTTTGGTTCGAAGCCACGCTTCTTCATCTCGCGGCAGACGCCGAAGATATAACGAGCCCATGATTCTTTTGGAGCGTCTTCTTCGTTCATACCAAACTCTACCTGTTCGTTATAGTCAGCTGAATAAGCACGTACCTTGTCTGTTCCATTAGGATTGATAGCAGCGTAGATGCCTTTGTCGATTGCTCCAGGGAATACGAAGCCGCCGTTATAATCTGTATGCTCGCCTATGAGATTGACACGACCAGGCGAAGTATAAACCATATAATTATCGCCAAATAATGACTTAAACTTTTCTTCAATTATTCTTGTATCCATAATGATTTGATTTTTTATTTCAAAAATTCTACAATTTTATTAAACCCTCAAAAGTACAAAATTTTGTTTTACGAATGACAGATACTTGATAATTAAATTTGAGATGATACTCTCACTATATCTCCTTTTTTTATATCTTTACAAAAAAAATAATTTGATGAATAAAAAGGGGAAACTTCTTGTTGTTGATGACAATACAAATATCTTGTCGGCAGTTAAGATGCTGACGGAAACTTATTTTGAAAAAGTTTTGACTCTTACATCTCCTAAGTCGCTCATTACAACGATTCAGAAAGAGTCGCCTGATGTGATGCTTTTAGATATGAACTTTCAGGCAGGTATCAATACGGGCAACGAGGGACTTTTTTGGCTACATGAGGTGAAGTCGAAATTTCCAAAGATAAAGATTGTTCTATTTACGGCATATGCAGATGTGGAACTTGCTGTACGTGCAATGAAAGACGGTGCTTTTGATTTTGTTGTGAAACCATGGAATAACGATAAACTTATTGAGACCTTACTCAATGCTTATAATGATGTTAAGACTAAGAAAAAATCATCGTACAATAGTGGCACATCACAGCATACGCAGATGTTTTGGGGCGATTCTCCTGAGATGCAACGAATCAGAAGTATAGTGGAAAGGGTGTCTGTTACCGATGCTAACATCTTGATAACAGGCGAGAATGGCACAGGTAAAGAGGTGCTCGCTCGTGAGATCCATGCTCTCTCTTCACGTCGTAATAAAGAGATGATAAGCATAAATATGGGCGCGATACCTGAGTCGCTTTTCGAGAGCGAACTCTTCGGTCATAAGAAAGGAGCTTTCACCGATGCTCATGCCGACCGCATAGGCAAGATGGAAGCAGCTAATGGATCGACATTGTTTATGGATGAGATAGGTAATATGCCCTTGCATCATCAAGCTAAATTGCTGACAGCATTGCAAAACAGAAATATAACACGTCTTGGAACAAATGAGCCTATTGATATAGATATTCGTCTCATCACGGCTACAAACCGTAACCTTTCTGAGATGGCAGACAATAACGATTTTCGTCAGGATTTGCTATTTAGAATCAATACTATACATATCAATATTCCTCCATTACGCAACAGAAAAGAAGATATTGTGCCTCTCGCTTTGATGTTTCTTAAAAAGTATTCAGAGAAATATAAAAAAGAAAATCTCACCTTCTCCAAATCGTCAGAGGAGAGACTGACAGAACATCGTTGGGACGGTAATATCAGGGAGTTACAACATACCGTTGAAAAAGCAGTGATAATGTGCGATGATAATATTGTAACACCAGAACATCTTGGGTTGTTTTTATCTACAAATGTAGCGTCGTCAAACAAAGACATCACACTTGAAGAGATGGAGCGTAATATCATTGCAGAAACGATAAAATCATGCGACGGTAACCTTACTATTGTTGCACAGAAACTTGGAGTAACACGTCAGACACTTTACAATAAGATAAAACGTCACAATTTATGAAAAAGAGCAAGATTCCATACCGCAGGATTACATCGTCTGTTATCTTCTTGATATTGATAAGTATTGTAACAGGAGTATTCCTCGCATGTAAGTTATGGTTCTTGCTAATCATAGCAATACCCTTACTGGCGCTCTCAATCTCCCGATTAATATCTGTGTATAAAGGTATTATTAACAGGTTGGATTTTATTATCAGAGCCATACGTAATGACGATTATTCTTTTCGTTTTACAGAAAACCCCGACTACACAGAGAATGCTATAGTGAATTACTCTCTGAATGAGATTAAAGCAGTGATGGATGAGAAGAAACGTCTTATGCGTGAAGATGAGAAGAACTTTGAACTTATCATGGAGTGCGCTAACATTGGAATTATGTTGCTGATGGAGAATGGTTTTATAGAACATGCTAACTCCAAAGTGTTGGAGATATTTTCTTTGTCAAGAATAAGTCATATAAGCCAACTTAAAAATCATTCAGAGGAATTGGTTGAAATATTAAAAGATATTAATCCTTCTGAACAGAAAAGTGTTAGATATTTCACGGAATTAGGAGAAATAAATCTCGTGTTGAGTTGTTCTGCGATAAATTATAAAAATAAGAATCTAAGAATCGTTACAATAGGAAATATCAACAGAGAACTCGACAATCAGGAGTCTATGGTTTGGGAGAGATTGACACGTATCCTCACTCACGAAATTATGAACTCTCTGTCGCCCATTACTTCTATAAGTAACACTCTGATGAATGACATCAATGACTCTAAGAAAGTAGGAGAGGGACTTGAAATAATTCATTCTACGAGCGATAGACTCATGCACTTCGTTAATTCTTTTCGTCAGGTGACGCGTATGCCAATGCCGCAGAAAGCTCCATTTTACCTTGTCGAACTAATTAACGATGCTGTAACGTTGATAGATTTTGGAAAAATAAAGATTAGCATCAACATTAACCCTGAAGATACTTTATTATATGCTGACAAAAACCAGTTGTCGCAAGTAGTTGTTAATATCTTGAAAAATGCTGTCGAGGCTTGTAGAGGTAACGACGACGATAAAGATTATCTTGTTGAGGTTAACTCATATATTGATACAGAAGAACGTATTCATCTGGAGATAAGCAATAACGGCGGAGAGATCTCTGAGGATTTGGCAGAGAATATCTTCACACCGTTCTTTACGACTAAAGATAATGGTTCAGGTATTGGGTTAGCTCTCTCTCGTCAGATAATAAGGCTGCATGGAGGGACAATTCATCTCTCTAAAAACTCAGATGATAAAGTCGCTTTTATGATTATTTTAGAATGATGATATATGTCGCTTCTTTATCTTATATGGCTTCCACCACAGCGCTAAAAGCCTTCGGAATATCTGAAGTGAATTTCAAATCCTCACCCGTGACAGGATGCTTGAAGCATAACTTATAAGCGTGAAGTCCTAATCTGCCAATAGGGTCGCTGCCATCACCATATTTCAAGTCACCTACGACAGGGCATCCTAAATCTTGCAAATGCACTCTGATCTGATTCTTACGTCCTGTCTCTAACTGCAACTCAACTAACGAATATCCATTGCCCGACTTTAACTTCTTATAATGCGTCACGGCAAACTTACCTCCATTATCTTCTTGGGAAGAATGCGTCACATAATGGCTGTCGTCTTTAAGATATGAAGAAACAGTGCCTTGCGACTTAGGAAGCTCGCCATGAGCTAAAGCTACGTATCTTCTGTCATACACTCTTTCTTTCCAATCTTCTTCAAACTGAAGCGCTACCTTCT
>SUWU01000039.1 GCA_015061295.1 Lentimicrobiaceae bacterium | reverse complement strand
CTATAGATAACAGACCGGTAGAAGTTGCAGAAGGCACAACAATATTAAAAGCAGCTCGTCAAGCCGGCATCCACATTCCTACCTTATGTTATTTTGAATTGGCAGGAATGAATTTCGAAAACAAACCAGGCGGTTGCCGCGTCTGTGTTGTGGAAGTTGCCAAAGACTTCAACGGCAGACCACGTCGTAACTTAGCCCCAGCATGTGCCACAGAATGTGTAGAAGGCATGGAAGTGCTTACTCACTCACAACGCGTCATCAATGCACGCCGCACAGTCGTCGAACTGATTCTCTCCGACCACCCGACAGACTGTCTCACCTGCGCTAAGTCAGGTCAATGCGAGTTACAGAAATTGGCTCAAAATCTCGGTATCCGTGAGATACCTTACAAAGGCGAACAATCGACATATCGCGTCGATATGTCACCTTCAATAATCCGCGATGTTGATAAATGTATCATGTGCCGCCGCTGCGAAAACGTATGTAACAACATACAAAGTGTTGGCGCACTCTCAGCAGTGAACCGTGGATTCCAAGCTGTTGTAGCTCCAGCTTTTGAACAAGATATGGTCGATTCTCCATGTGTGATGTGCGGTCAATGCGTACAGGTATGTCCTGTCGGCGCTCTCAGCGAAGTAGATGACACACGTAACGTGATGATGGCTATCAACGATCCTAAGAAAACTGTTGTCGTACAGACAGCTCCTGCAGTGCGTGTAGCTATAGGTGAAGAGTTCGGAATGGAACCAGGTACTATCGTCACAGGTCAACTCGCAGCAGTGTTGCGTCAACTTGGCTTCGACTATGTATTCGATACAGACTTCGCAGCTGACTTGACAATCATGGAAGAAGGTACAGAACTTCTTAACCGTATCGATAGATATACTAAAGGCGACACCTCAGTGCGTCTCCCAATATTAACATCATGCTGTCCTGGTTGGGTCAACTTCTTTGAACATAACTTCCCAGATATGCTCGACGTTCCTTCAACAGCAAAATCACCTCAACAGATGTTCGGTGCTATCGCTAAGAGTTATTGGGCAGACAAGATGGGCATCAAACGCGAAGACTTGGTAGTTGTTTCTATTATGCCATGTTTAGCTAAGAAATATGAATGCAAACGTGAAGAATTTAGCGTCAATGGTAACCCAGATGTTGACTACGTTCTCTCGACACGTGAGCTCGCTCGCTTGATTAAACAATTCAACTTAGATCTTAAAGAAATGCCTATCGCCGACTTCGATGATCCTCTCGGCGAATCAACAGGCGCTGCTGTTATCTTCGGCGCTACAGGCGGCGTTATCGAAGCAGCTACTCGTACAGCTTACGAAGTGTTTACAGGTAAGAAATTAGAGAAGATAGACTTTACAGAATTACGTGGACTCGAAGGTATCCGCGACGCTTGGGTCGATTTCAACGGAACACCAATACATATCGGTATCGCTCACGGCTTGAAGAACGCTCGTACTTTGTTAGAGAGAGTCCGTGAAGGTAAAGAACAATTCCACGCTATCGAGGTCATGGCATGTCCTGGAGGTTGTATCGGCGGCGCTGGTCAGCCATATCACCATGGCAACAGCAAGATTATCAAGAAACGCTTTGATGCTATTTACGAAGAAGACCGTAACAAGCCAATTCGTAAGTCACACGAAAATCCTTCAATCATCAAGTTGTATAAGGAATTTCTTGGAGAACCATGCGGACATAAGTCACATGAACTGTTACATACACATTATTTCGACAAATCAGACCATGTCGAGATTGGCGAATAAAAGGTGTTAGATTGTTTAATGATTAAAATGTAAATATTATGGCAGTTATAAAATTATCAGAATCCAAGATAAACTTCGTAAAAGATATATGCAAATCTTTTAACAACGATGGTGGCGAAGTCATCAACGTACTTCACAAGGTACAAGGTGAGTTCGGTTATCTCTCTGCAGAAGTTCAAGAATTGGTAGCAGAAGAATTGCGCATCCCTGTAGCAAGAGTCTATGGTATCGTTTCGTTCTATTCATTCTTCACTATGACACCAAAAGGACGTTATCCTATCTCAGTATGTTTGGGTACAGCATGTTACGTCCGTGGCGCAGAAAAGGTCATCGATGAATTGAAACGTCAACTCGCTATACAAGTGGGTGGCACCACAGAAGACGGCAAGTTCTCATTGAACTGCTTACGCTGCGTCGGCGCATGTGGATTGGCTCCAGTCATGATGATAGGCGACAAAGTCTATGGCCGCGTAACACCAGATAAGGTGGCAGGTATCTTGGCAGAGTATAACAATTAACAGATAATAGTTGATGGTTAATAATTAAGGTTGGCAAAACTTGCCAACCTTTTTTTATAACTTGTCAACTGACAATATTTACTTCAGGTTTTATCTCGATGCCGAACTTCTCCTTAACACTATCTTGTATCTTCCTCATCAAAGATAAAATCTCTTCGGGCTTGCCACCTCCGTAATGAACTAAGACCAAAGCCTGTTTGTCCCAGACACCTACATGGTTTTCCTTGTATCCTTTCCAGCCAGCCTTGTCGATGAGCCAGCCTGCAGGAATCTTTACACCATTGTCGTTAGGATATGACGGCATCTCAGGATAAATGTCTTTAAGCATCTTGTAAGTCACGTTATCGACGATAGGATTTTGGAAGAAACTGCCAACGCTTCCGATAACGCCTACTTCTGGCAGCTTCTCAGCACGTATGTTTTTTATTGCATTAGCAATATCGAGAAGGGAAGGAGAGACGATGTCGTTTTTTTCTAAATATTCTTTGATGTTACCGTAATCTAATCTCAGCTTACCTTCTTTTTTTAACTTGAAATCTATTGCTACTATGAAATATTTTTTGTTTTCTTCTCTCTTGAAAATACTATCGCGATAAGCGAAATGGCAGTCTTTATTATTGAATATGACTCTGTCGCCATTTGTCAAGTCGATGGTATAAACACGATCGATGCAGTCTTTCACCTCCACGCCATAAGCACCTATGTTTTGAACAGGAGCCGCTCCCACGCTACCAGGAATATCAACTAAATTCTCCAAACCATAAAGCCCCTTCTTAATAGTGAAATCGACAAAGTCTTTCCATATCTCACCCGACATACACCTGACTGTAACGTAATTTTGAGTCTCTGAGTCACCAAGTCTCTGAGTCACCAAGTCATCGTCATTGTCAATGTCATTGTCAATGTCATTGTCATCGTTATCGTCAAAGTCAATAGTAATTCCTTTCAGATTGGAATGTATTATTGTTCCGTCAAAGTATTCATCGCTGAAAAGGATGTTGCTGCCACCACCTAATATCAACCTCTTATCTTTGCTTAATACCTCCTTCTCTATGCATTCGTCAAGTTCTGCCAATGAGTTTATTTTATAGTATTTCTTTGCAGTAATGTCAAAGCCCATCGTATTATATTCTAACAAAGACTGTTGGCTTTTGACTGTTAGCTGTTGATTGCTGTTGTAAGTTTCCATATTTTTTTTTTCAAAATTAAGTTTTTTTCTGCAAAAGTATGACATAAAAACATTAATTTTATAAACTCAAAAATGAAATGGTATTGAAACGCGTTATAGTATCGGTTATCAATGATTTAGTGACAGACCAAAGGGTTAATAAGTCGTGTCTTACGCTTCAGAGAGCAGGTTTTGAAGTGTTGTTGGTAGGTCGTAAGCAGAGGAAGAGTCCTCCGATGGACGAACGTCCGTATCGCTCTCACAGAATGAAACTGATTTTTGAGAAAGGTCCTTTGTTTTATGCTGAATATAATATCAGGTTGTTTCTGTTTCTTTTGTTTCATAGAGCGGATTGTTTGTTGTCGAACGACTTAGATACTTTATTGCCTTCGTTTCTTATCTCTAAAATAAAAAGAACGAGACTCATTTACGACAGTCACGAGTATTTTACCGAGGTGCCAGAACTCGTCAGTCGTCCGAAAGTACAGAAAGTGTGGCGCGCCATAGAAGAGTTTGTTTTGCCTAAGATGAAGGAGATGATAACAGTCAATGAGTCGATAGCAAATCTCTTTCGTGAGAAGTACGGTATCAAGGTTCATGTCATCAGAAACATTCCTATGCGTAAGATGCTGCCTGAGCCTGCTGATAAAGAAAGTTTGAATCTGCCGAAAGATAAACATATCTTAATTCTTCAAGGCTCAGGAATTAATATTCATCGTGGCTCGGAAGAACTCGTCGAGGCGATGCGTTATCTCGACGATTGTATCTTATTGATAATAGGTGGCGGCGATGTGCTGCCGATATTAAAACAGAAAGTGGCAGAAAATCATTGGGATGATAGAGTGCGTTTCTTCCCGCGTATGCCTTATAAAGATATGATGGCGATAACGCAGCTTGCGGAGCTCGGATTCACTTTAGACAAACCGAATAATCTTAACTATCTTTTCAGTCTGCCTAATAAATTGTTCGATTATATTCAAGCTGATGTGCCTATAGTGGCGTCGCATCTGCCTGAGATAGAACGTGTCATAAAAGATTATAACATAGGAACTTTCATCGAGGAACATAATCCTGAACATATAGCCAAGACAATAAAGGAGACGCTTTCTGATGAGGTGTCTTTAAAAACATGGAAAAATAATCTTAACTTCGCAGCTCAAGAGTTATGTTGGGAAAACGAAGAACAAATATTAATGAAAATATATGAACAATACATCTGATAAACATCTACATATCGTTAGTTTTGATGTTCCATATCCTGCTAATTATGGAGGAGTCATCGATGTCTTCTTTAGGATTAAGGCATTGTCGCAAAGAGGTGTTAAAATTCATTTACATTGTTTCGAATATGGACGCGAGCATTCTGCATATTTAGAGAGTTTCTGTCATTCAGTAACTTATTATAAGAGAGAGACAAAAGTCGCTAAGTTGTTTAATACCTTGCCTTATATTGTGTGTTCCCGCGATAGTGAAGAGTTGAGAAATAATCTCTTAAAAGATGATTATCCAATCTTGTTAGAAGGTTTGCATTGTTGTAGCATACTCACTTATGATGTGTTTAAAGACAGGAATATCATAGTGAGAGCGCATAATGTAGAACATGAATATTACGAACATCTTGCTATGGCAGAGGTCGATGCGAAGAAGAAGGTATATCTTAGACAAGAGGTTAGGAAACTGAAAGATTTCGAGCCGATATTAAATAAGGCTAAAGCCATCTTGGCTATATCGCAAAAAGACTATGAATATTTCTCTCAGAAATATAATAATGTTTATATGTTGACGGCATATAATGCTTATACAGAGGTCGATATTCTTGAAGGCGGTAGCGATTATGTCTTGTATCATGGAAACCTCTCTGTAGCAGAGAACTATTCTGCAGCAGAATATATCGTAGGTGCTTTTAAAAAGACAGATGTGAAGCTGATTGTCGCTGGCATGAACCCGCCTCAACATCTCGTGAAGATGATAGAAAACGTTCCTAATGTAGAACTCGTCGATAGCCCCGATGATCAGACCTTGTTCGACCTTATACGTCACGCTCATATTAATATCTTAGTTACAGAACAAGCCACAGGACTTAAACTGAAACTGCTGAACACATTATTCAACGGTCGATTCTGTCTTGTTAATGATAAGATGGTAGAAGGCTTAGATGTCAACGGCTTATGTTATATCGTGAACGACCAAAACGCTATCAGGTTCGCAGTAGATGAACTGATGCCTCGACGCTTCGACGAACATCAGATTGAGAAACGCAGAAAGAACATGAGGAACTTCTATAACATAGAAGAAGCAACGGATATGCTTTTGAAGTTGATAGTTATGTAGAGACGTATCAATGATTCATATAACATAAATAAACATTGATGCGTCTGATGAATTATGAATTGAATAGGATTTCCTTAAAATCTGCTGCCGAACAACTTAATGTATCGGTAGTGAGCATTCATAATTGGATTAAAGATGGCTCTTTGAAAACAATAGACGGTTGTCTCACTCAAGAATGTTTAGACTATTTTAAGAGAGATTTTCTTAATAAGAATAAACTTTCTTCCAGAGCTAATAAACAATATAAAGATATTCATAATCATAATCAACTTACTGAAGATATAAGAGTTAAAATTAATTCAGAATTGTCGGGAAAAGAAATTTCTGACGATTATGAGGCATCGCTTTCAGAATCTTATAAGAATAAGGAAGGAATTTATTACACGCCTCAATATATCGTTGAAGATATGATGAGCGACATCACTGATGTTGAGGGAAAGACTTTCTTGGATCCTTGTTGCGGCTCTGGTAATTTTATTATAGAAGCAATAAAGAAAGGTTTCGCCCCTGAAAATGTCTATGGCTTTGACACAGATGAAAATGCGGTCGCAATCACAAAGAAACGCATCAAAGAATTATGCGGCTACGAAAGTGATAATATTTTTTGTGAAGACTTTTTAAGCCAGCAGCCAACAGCCAACAGCCAACAGCCAACAGCCTTCGATTGCATCTTCACTAATCCTCCTTGGGGTAAGAAAATCAACAAGAAAGACAGAGTTGAATATTCCTACTTGTTCAACTCGGGAAATAGCAACGACACTTCGTCTTTGTTTTATTTCGCTTCATTAAAAATGTTAAAAGATGATGGAATATTAGGATTCCTTCTTCCTGATTCTTTCTTTAATATCACATCGTTTGAAGATGCAAGAAAGTCGCTTTTAAATCATAAGATAAAACGTCTGATAGATTACGGCAAGCCGTTCAAAGGCTTGATGACTAAGGCGATGGCTTTTGTGGCGACGAAAGACAAAAGTCTAAAGTCTAAAGCTGAAAGGGATAGGACTCATCTGATGTGTCCAAATTTAAATAATCGTATCTCATGTGAGATTTATAATGTTAAAAAACATTTACGTTCGCAGGGAAGTTTCTGTGATATTCCTAAGCATATCATGAATTTTCATATTGATGAAAGAGAAAGTGAAGTTATAAGAAAGCTCTTCTCTAAACCTCATATCACCTTGAAAGATAACGCGACTTGGGCTTTGGGAGTCATTACGGGTAATAATAGCAAATTGTGTCATAAAGAGAATAGGGGAGGGCTTGTCCCGATTTTCAGAGGCAAAGATATTTTCAAAGATAGAATCGCTGAGCCTTCGTTATTTATTAATGAAAATTTAGACGACTGTCGCCAAGTGGCAGAAATTGATTGCTATAAAGCTAAAGAGAAAATTGTTTATCGTTTCATTTCCAATAATATAATATGTTGTTGCGACACAGAGCAACGGTATATTTTAAATAGTGCCAATCTTTTTATCTTGAATGATGACTTCCCATTGACGCATAAACAAGTAGCGGATTTGTTAAACTCCGACATCATGAATTGGCTTTTCAGAAGTATCTTCAACACGCATAAAATATTGCGCAGCGACTTGGAACTGCTTCCTATCTGGCATGAATATTTTGAGAGTTATGAGAACTTCTCTGAAGAAAGCCTGAGGGAATATCTATATCTTTAGCCTCTTATCTGCATTTCAATTATAGTAGTTTCTTTAATTCTTCAATATTGGGTAAAGCATTGCGTAAACGCTCGGGCATATCTTTCGTCGCACTATACGTAGCAACACCCATAGGTTTGTCATAATCACGGATGGCAAATTCGACAAACGACTGATTCATATCACGACACAACAAAATGCCAATTGAGGGATTTTCGTGCTGTTTCCTTACATAAGTGTCAAGAGCCGACAGATATGTACTTAATTGTCCTAAATACGAAGATCGGAATTTTCCTGATTTCAGCTCGACGGCAACAAGTGAGTTAAGTTCTCGATTGAAGAAAAGCAAATCAACAAACATATCCTCTCCCGAAACCTCCAATCTGTATTGGTTGCCTACGAAGATAAAATCTTGCCCAAAGGTTAGGATAAACCTTTTGATGTTATCTACGATAGACTTTTCGAGTAAACGCTCGTTCAAATCTTCATCTTGTGTATCAAGTTCTTCTACATTGATAAAATCCAACAAGTATTCATCCTTGAATGCGTTTACAGCCTTTAATGCCTGTTTTGTACTGGGTATTGTAGCAGTGAAATTATTGGGGAGTGTTCCTCGATGGTTGTACAAATCAGCTTTGAGATAATCTCTCAAAGTGTATTTATTCCAAAATCGTGTGGCTGATTCGTGGATATAAAATAGACGGGCTTCTAATGATTTTGCTTTTGTTATAATCTCAATATGATGGCTAAAACCGATAGCAATGAAGTCAGACCAATTAAATTCGTCAGCCATCGGCTGGCGAATTTCCATAAGCAACATTTGCTCGTCAAGTTCAGAATTGCTATCTGTAGTCAGCGTTTTATTTTCGTCAGCCATTGGCTGGCGATTTACGAAAGGCGACCATTCTTCATAGAATGAACGCATATTCTTTATGTTCGTAGCTGAGAATCCACGAAGTCCTGGTAATTCTTTTTGCAGTTGCTGGCTGATTGTCTCGATTGCACCTTTACCCCAAAAACCCTCACGAGAGTTTCTAGAAACATAACAACCTATACCATAATACAGTGATAGTTGCTCTTTATTCGCAGAAGATGCTGCACGATACTGACTACGCAATATCGCTTCCTTTATAACCCGTACAGCATCTGTATATGCTTGTATATTTTTCATATGCATAGTTTGGTTACAAAGGTACAAAAAGAAATGCAGATGAAAATAAATCCAATAATTATTTTCTCCTATTGTAGTAGTCTGTCTTTTTATTTCTTTTTGACATAAGAATTATATCAAAAATTGTTTTATATTTGCAGACATCTGAACATTAGGGCGAGAAATTTGAATATGATAAATCAACTTGGGTATATGATTACATTTGATGAAATGATACATATGATTTATGAGAAGATTAAATCATTTGTAATCAGTATTTTACCCCCCCCTATGCGAAATGTAGCGAACGCTTAAGTTTATTATACGACATTATTTACAAGAAGACATATGCCTTATTGATTTAAGGTGTATGTCTTTTTTTTATGAATTTTTTTAATCAAACAAATTTAATAATCCTAAAAATTTACAACTATGAAAAAAGTATTTAGCATGATGCTTGGTGCATCTTTAGTTTTAGCAATGGCAAGTTGTGGCTCAAGTAAAAAAGCTGCAGAAACACCTCATTATGACAAGACTAAGAATATCGCAGGTGAGACTGTCGTAGTGAAGGCTGAAAAAATGCATGGTGTTGAGCTGGCAGAGGAACTCAGTGAAGACGGAACAAAAATCGTGAAGGTTCCTTATAAATGGTATGCTGGCAAAGGAAAAGCCAATGTAGAACAAGTTGCTATCACTCTCGCTCAACAAGAAGCATACGCTGAAATTTCAAGAGTGTTTAATAACATTGTCAGTGATAAGGCTGAAAGAGGCAATGTCGTAAACAACGGTGAAGTACAACAGGCTCTTACACAGCATTGGGAACAAATGAGTTTGTCGATATTGAAAGGCTGTGAGCCTTATGGTGATGTCTTGGTTGAATATAATCCTGCAGACAAGATGTATTATGTCACAGCTAAGATAGGCATGAGAGGTGACAGGTTTAACGAATTGCTTAATAATGCGCAGAATTTCAAGCCAAATAATCTTTCAGGTGAAGATATGGAGCAGTTCGTTGAGGTTAACAAGTCTATAATGTCTGCTGCTAAAGGCGAGTAATCATGTCGAAAAAGGTATTTATACTCCTCTCACTTGTAGTATTATCGCTCTGTGAAGTGAAAGCGCAATATCCGTCGGAGTGGAAGAACTATACCACGGCGGGTCATTTGTATGATATACAAAGTGAGGTGAAAGACGCTTATACGTCAGATACTAAATTGGTGGATGATCTTCTTAGTTTGGCGAGAACAAATCTCGCCAAACAGATACAGATCAAGATAAAAGATGATGCTTCTATCCAGAAACTGTCTGTCAACGGTCGTTCCAATATCACTTATGCTTCAGTGACATATTTTTCTACTGATGTGGATGTCAACCTTTTAGAGACGAAATCTTATTTCAGTTCAGCGGAGAACAAGATGTATGTCATAGCTTTTATCAATAAGTCGGAGGCTCTCCGTTTCTATGAAAGACAGATAGATGTCGTGTTTAATAATATAGAGAAACATATTAATATCACTGACACTTATGTTGAGACTGGCTTTAAGTCGAAGGCTAAGGCGGAGATCAAGAAGGCTGAATTAGAGTTCCCTAAGCTTGACAATCCGATATTCTTCCTTACCGCTTTTGACTGTCCTGAATATGAACTTCAGGAAGTGCTGCAGAGATATAGCGAGCTGGAACAGTTAGTTAAAAGAAAAATCGCTGATTTAGAATACGGCACGAATATATATGTGTCATGTGCCGCTGATATGTTCGGTCAGACATATTACAATCTGCAGAAAGAACTCAAAGCCAAGTTGTCGGAGATGGGCTGTAACTTTACGGATGACAGAAGCTCTGCCGACTGGGCGATAATTATCAATGCTAACAGCCGTCAGTATAATACTGTCAATTTTGGCAGTACGGTAAATTATTACTCGTATGTAGATGCGGAGATTACTCTTGAAAAGGTTGTTACCAATCAAAGGATTTATGAGGATATGCTTACGGAAAAAGGCGGGCATACTCATAACTTCAATGAGGCTGCAAGAGATGCCTATAAAAAGATAACACCTGAAATTATTAATCTTATTACTGAAAATATTAAGCAGTGAAAATGATAAAGATGAGGCTTTTAATATCAGTGACAGCGGCTCATGTCATTCTGAAGAGAAAACAGAAGAAGCCAATGTGAGACCAGTCAGAGCTTTCTAATTATTATTAATCTAAAAATTATTCGAATATGAAAAAAATCTTATTAACATTAGTCGTTTCATTATCATTATCAGTTGTTTCTTTCGCACAAACAACAACTGAAACATTGAAAATGTCTGGTATCGAGATGGTCGAAAGCCTTAATGATGACGGCACTGACCTCGTGAGACTCCCATATAAATGGTATCTCGGCATAGCTGAATCTGATAACAAAAGCCTCGCTGTTGAGATGGCTACCCGTGATGCATACGCTACAATATCTCGTATTATCAATAACAAGGTGAACGATGCTGCCGAAAAGGCTGCGCTGTCTGTCGATGGTGAAGTGCATCAAGCTGTGAGACAACATTGGGAACAGGTATCTGAGAGTATCCTTAAAGGCTGCGAACCTTTCGGTGAAACTAAAGTGGAACGTGATAACGAAACCGGATTATATATCGTACATGCCAAGGTGGCAATACGTGGCGACAGATTCAAAAAACTTATGGACGAAGCCGCAACGATAAAGACTGATAATTTGAATGCAGAGGAAATCAAGGAAGCTGTTGAAATCAACCAGACTATCCTTGATGCTGCTCAACAATAAATATCTAAACCATGAGAAAGTATATTTTGACATTCATGTTTGTGCTGATGGCTTTTATGATGCCGCTGCAAGCACAAAACCAAAACCAAAAACTTAAATTGGCTGTATATGCCACAGGTAACGTAGATGCCTTGTTTAAAAACATCGCACAAAACAACGCATCTACTGAATTGGTCGGCAGCGGCCGTTATCAGATGATTGAACGTTCTACGGAATTCCTTTCCATGATTGCTAAAGAACACGACTATACTCGCACAGGTTCTGTCGACGATAACCAGATAGCGGAACTCGGTAAACAATATGGAGCTCAATGTATCTGTGTCGTTGACATAACCCATATCGAGACTTATCTCTATGTGGCAGTACGTATGGTTGATGTCGTCTCCGGAACGGCACATCGTGCGGGCGATTCTGAGAATGCAAGCTATGCAAGCCCTGTCGATTTGAGAAAATGTGTAACTGAAGCTGTTAAGAAGATGGAAGGAATAAGCAATGGTACGACTGTCACCTCTTCTTATAACAGCGGTAACAGCAACAGCAGTTACTTCTATGGCGGAGGCAACAGCGGCGGAGGCAGACAGAACTATACAGAGAGTGCCTTTGGTATCAATATGAAGATGGTATATGTGGAAGGCGGCTCATATAATATGGGCTGCACCGGCGAACAAGGCGGTAGCTGTGATTCTGATGAGCAGACAGTTCGCTATGTCACGGTATCTGATTTCTATATCGGACAGTTCGAGATTACACAGGCGCAATGGCAGGCTGTAATGGGAACTTCGGTATATCAGCAGCAAAGCAAGGCTGGCGGTAGCTCAACTTATGGAACCGGCAACGACTATCCTATGTATTATGTCTCATGGGAAGAAGCCAAGGAGTTCTGTAGAAGATTAAGCCAGCAGACAGGCAAGACTTATCGACTTCCTACAGAGGCAGAATGGGAGTATGCCGCACGTGGAGGTAATAAGACACAGAACAGCAAATATGCAGGCGGCTTCTCTTTAGACTATGTCGGCTGGTATGATGGAAATAGCGGAAGCAAGACTCATGCTGTAGGAACAAAAGGCGCCAACGAACTCGGCATCTATGATATGAGCGGTAATGTTTGGGAATGGTGCGAGGACTGGTATGGCGACTATCGCTCATACGACACAGATAACCCAAAGGGACCTTCATCGGGCTCTAACCGTGTGCGTCGTGGCGGCAGCTGGAGCCACAATGCTAGGAGCTGCCGCGTGTCTCATCGTGACAGCTATAGTCCCGGCAGCCGTAGCAGCGGTCTCGGCTTCCGCGTCGTCTGCCTCCCTTAGTTAACACTGTAATCCAGAAATTGTCTTAAGCTAAGAAGGGAGAAAAGGGTGAAAAAAGGAGCGTCGCCATTATGGAGTGTAGCAAGCGGAGTGAGGGACGAACGGAGCAAGCAAACGTAATGATGGCGACGCGAAGTAAAGAAAAAGTATAATAGTATAATAAACAAAGAACGCTGAGTTGAAGACAGCGTTCTTTGTAGTTTTAAATTAAACAATATGCAGATAAAGGTCTTTACAATATCATGCTCGGAGAAGAATGAGGCTAATGAAGAGTTGAATCGTTTTCTTCGAGCAAATAAAGTCGTCAATATAGAGAAACAATTTTATATCCTCAACAATGATGCGTATTGGAGTTTTTGCGTGAGTTATCTTCCGAGTCAGTCTTCATCATCGCAAGAGAAAAAAGATAATAAAGTCGATTATAAATCTATTTTGGATGAGAGAAGCTTTGCTAACTTTACTCAGTTACGTTCGTTGAGAAAAATGTTATCGGAACAAGATGATGTTCCAGCATATGCGGTATTCACAGACGTGGAGCTGTCGTTGATATCACAATTAGAAGAGATAAATGAGAGTAACATCATGAAGATACAAGGTATAGGGGAGAAGAGAATGGAGAGGTATGGTAAGAAAATATGTGAGATGTATGCAAATCTTAACAAACAATGAAACGTGTCGGATTTCTGACAGAAAAGATTGCAGATAAGGACAATCTGTATCTTGCATATTATAAAGCGAAGAGAGGGAAACAGTATAAAAAAGAAGTCATTAGATTTGGAGATAATATAGATTATAATATAAATAAACTGCATGATAAGATATTGGAAGGAAATGTTTCTGTAGGAAAATATCGTCAGTTTACCATAACAGATCCGAAGAAAAGAAATGTATATGCTGCGGCATTTGATGAGAGGGTATTGCATCATGCGATAATGAATGTATGCCATGAATATTTTGAGAAGACCATGATTTATGATACGTATGCGACTCGTTTAAATAAAGGTGTTTATAAGGCTTTAGATAAGGCTAAGTCAGCAGCGAGGAGATATAGATATGTAGCTAAGTTAGATTTTAGAAAATATTTCGATTCAATTTCACATGATATTTTAAAGGATAAATTAGAAAGAATATTTAAAGATAAGAAACTACTTGATATTTTTTCACAGATAATAGATACATATTCCGTCGAAGAAGGGAAAGGGATTCCTATTGGAAATTTAACGAGTCAATATTTTGCTAATTATTATCTGTCGTCATTAGACCATTATGTGAAAGAGGAACTAAAGGTACCTGTCTATATCAGATACATGGACGATATGCTTTTGTTTGATAATGACATTAGAAGACTGAAGGAATGTGTTAACCTTGTAGAGAATTACTCTTGTGAGAAATTGCATCTAACATTAAAGATACCTGTTATAAAACAAACAGAAGACACTATCCCTTTTTTAGGATATAAGATAGGGAAGAACGTGATACTGCTGAACTCTCGCAGTAGAAATCGTTTTTCTAAGAAGATGTTTAAATATGAGAAATTATTGTCAAATGGTATCTGGAGTGAGAAAGAGTATCAGTTGCATATCCTGCCATTATTGGCATTTGTTCAATACGCATATACTAAGAAAATGCGTAGAAGAGTTTTATCGAGGATAAAAGTCGAGGAAAGGCTCTAACCGTGTGAATCGTGGCGGCAGCTGGAACAACAATGCTAAGAACTGCCGCGTGTCTAATCGTAACAACAATAGTCCCAGCAACCGTAACAACAATCTCGGCTTCCGCGTCGTCTGCCTCCCTTAGCTTAAGACAATGATGGATTTCACGTGTTAAACAGATTTTTATCCTGTTTCGCAAAGAAACGAAGAGAGCAATTTTGTATTGCCAATGAAGAAGCATTAGTAGTTTGTCGGAGACAAATCGAAAGTGCTTTTTTTGTTATATGCCGTATAAAAAAGGCGAGATTCAAAATTTTTGAACCTCGCCTTTTTTAGCCATTAGCCGTTAACTATTAACTGTTAGTTATTTTGCAACGACGACTCTTTGTATTGATTTGTTTCCAGCGTTATCAACGATATTGAAGTAATAAACACCGTTGTCGTAGCCGCTCATATCAATAGTGTTGTTTTCACCTTTTATTACATTTACCAATTGGCCTGTAGAGTTGTATATAGCTATGTAGCTGATATTTTCTGCTTCAATTGTCATCAAGCCTGATGTTGGGTTAGGGTAGATGTTATAAGCGTTGTTGACATTTTCTTCTAATGAGACCTCGCCGACAGCCAATGTGATTGGAATCTCTACTCTTGTCTTTTCTGTGTCGTTTGTCAAGAATACTAAGTCAGCTTCATATTTTCCGTCTTTCATGCCTGATGGGTCAAGGGTGAGGGTCACGTTGTCGGAAGCGCCAGCTGGTATTGTATTTTCATTCTTGTTGATATAAGCCCAAGGCTCTGCTTTTTCTGGGACACCTACTGTTGTCATTGAGATGTGTAAACATCCGTATGATGTTGTTGCTATATCGCTGAAAGATCTGAATGTGCCAGCTCCATTTTCTCTGAACATGTCGCTATAAGGGATGTTACCTGCTGTACCGTCTGATGTGATAGGTTTTCCTCCTACTGCATGGACGAACTCTACTGTTGCCCATACGTTATATCCTGATAATGCTATTGGTTCTTCAAACTCTACGATGTTCCAGTTGTCGATGACGATTTGGTCGGCTGGTATCTCTTTTTCTACTATCAGTTCACCTGGTTGTCCGTACATACCTTGACCATAGATGCGGAATTTCAATGGTGTTCCTGGCTCGATGCCAATATTACCTGTCGATTCTGCTGTGCCAACGAAATACATGACTTGTTTAATACGTGTGCCTAATGCGTTTTGTCCTACATAATAATCTAAAGGATACATAACACCGAGTTCTATGACTGTTGGTTCTGTATAACCCATGCCAGAGCAAACGGTATAGAATGGATCTTGGTCGTAAGCAAGAACGTTGATTTTATCTTCATTGTTAACCAATGGAAAATCAACCCAAGCGTTCCATTCAGCTATTGAGCTACCTTGATTTTCAATGTTAACATCAACGGTTTTAACTTCGTTGTTCTTTTCAACCTCTACGTTTATAGCTTCTTTATCGAAAGCTATTTCTGCATATGACTCACTTGTTCTTATCAGTTTCAAGTTATCTAAGTAAAACTCTGATCCAGATTCTGGGACGTAGAAGTTCATAGCGTCTAATTTACGACCTACTGTATTTTCGCCGAAGCTATCTAAGCTCCATTGCCATGTGCATAATAATTGTTCTTCGCCGCCTGGTGCTGTGTAATAGTATTCTGCTACATCAGTGTCGGTGTCTATATATAAGCGGAAATGCATCCATGCGTCATATACGCAAGGTACATCAGCTACTTGTTTGCCGCCAGCGTGAACAGTTCCATGGCCTTCGGCATGTGATGTGGCACCGCTTCCATTGCTTGTCATATGTAAATAGTTTTGTAAAGCATAAGTGCTGCCGCCGCCATTAAAGCTGTGAAGAACGTTGAAATAGGCGCTCTTTCCGTTAGGGATATAAATGTCAAATGACAACTCATAAACGCCAGATTCATAACCACCAAGTAAAAGTACTTGATCTATGCCACTCACAAAGTAAGCGCAGTTAGTTCTGTCGAAGTATTTTATCTCGCCATCTTCTGCGTTTCCATGTGTACCCGACCATGTCGTCCACCAGTCGTTACCATTTTCTGAGGCTTCTTCTGCTAACTTGGAGTTAATTGAATAAGTCTCAAAATTTTCGTTTATTAAAACTTCTTGTGCCATCATATTACCTGAGAGTAAAAATATGGCGATTAACATTGAAAGTAATGATACTTTTTTCATGATATTTTATTTAAGATTTAATGAAATTCTAAGAGGTTGCAAAGGTAAGTTTTTTTTTCAGACATATGGTAAAAAAAATATAAAAAAAGAGACAGCGTTAAGCTGCCTCTTTTCCATTGTTATGATAGACTTAAATTTATTTAGCTACAACAACACGTTGCATTGATTTTTGACCTGCGTTGTCAACGACGTTGAAGAAATAAACGCCATTTTCGTAAGCACTCATATCAACGACGTTAGTGTTCATTACAACATTCATCAACTGACCTGTTGAGCTGTAGATAGCGATGTAGCTGATGTTTTCTGCTTCAACAGTTACCTTGCCTGATGTTGGGTTAGGATGGATGTTGTATGCTTCGTTAGAAATCTCTGATACGCTGATTGGAGTTACCTCTAATGTGATAGGCACTTCAATGACAGGATTGTCAGCGATGTTAGTATTGAAAACTAATGTTGCTTCATATGTACCTTCGATGAGTTCCTCTGAATCTAATGTTACTGTTACATTGTCAGTAGCACCGATAGCGATAGTACCATATGATTTGCTTAATGAAGCGTAACCACCGATTACAGGTGTTCCTTCATAGACAGCTGATATTAACCAGTTACCATAGTCAGAACCAGATGATGTAAGTGATTGGTATGCTGAACCCATGTGTTGACGGACTAAGTCACCGAAGCCTACTACTGCAGGTGAACCATCTGTAATCATTACTGTACCATCTATAGCTTGTGTCATTTCTATTGCAACATATACATCTGAACCTGTCAAAGCAACTGGTTCATCTAAAGTAACAAGTGTATAGTCGTTCCATACTACTTCACTTTCAGAGATGGCTTTTTCAGCTAACACTGCACCTGGCATGCCGTTTTGACCTTGTCCATAGACGCGGAATATTACGTTAGTACCTTCTTCTAAACCTGGACCTGGAACGAAATTACCATCTGCATCATTTTCACCAAATTGAATAAATTGATAAGCTATGCTTGTGATATAAGTACCCATTGCTGTTTCAGCATATGTTGATGCAGGGAAGTATGAAGCGATTTCAAAAGTAAGAGGTTCTTCTAAATCTACCCAACCCACACCACTTGGTTGTGTACTATTAGGATTAATATATGAAAGGACGTCTAATACTTCGCTACCTTCGCCAACACCGTAATCTACGTATGCTGAGTATTCAGCTATTGAAGTACCTGTATTTTCAAGAGTGATTGTAATATCTTTTGTTTCCTCTTGTTTAATTGTCTCATTGATTTCAGTAGGGTTGATGTTTAACTCTGCTGCTGTCTCGCCACCTATTCTGGTGCATTTGAAGTTGTCTAAGTAGAACTCTGATGTTGATGCGTTTTGTGGAGGGAAGAAGTCCATAGCGTCAAGTACACGGCTTGAAGCTGCGCCACCAGTGTCAGTACTCCATTGCCATTCGAGAACCATTACTTCTTCTTCTCCTGGTAATGTGTAGTAATATTGAGCGATGTCAGCGTCTGTGTCAACGTGGAGACGGAAGTGCATCCATTCGTCATAAACACATACTATTGTCTCGTTGAGACCGCCTGCTACTACAGCACCTTGACCTGGAGCTGATGTTGAAGAGCTTGACATATGAAGATGTGACTCTAATGCCCATGTTGAGTTACCTCCGTTGAAATCGTGAAGGATGTTGAAGTAACCGTTCTTTCCTTCTGGGATTAAGATGTCAAATTCAAGGTCATAAACACCTGATGATGTTCCACCAAGTAAAAGGACTTGGTCGTTGCCATATGTTAAATAGGCACATTTGTTACCTTCTAAGTCAGCGATAACGCCGTCTTCTGCAGAACCTGGAGCGTCACTCCATGTTGTCCACCAGTCGATACCAGCTGCGTCAGCTTCTTCAGCAATTTTATTGCCTACTGTGTAAGCCTCAAAATTATCTTCGATCAAGATTTGTGTCTCTTGAGCTTTTACGTTGCCAATGAATAACATTGCAACTAACATAAGTAAAGATACTTTTTTCATAAGAATAAATTTAAATGATTAATAATTTTCACATAAAATTTTACCTTGCAAATTTAATATTTTTTAAAGAAAAAATACGTATTTCAATAAAAAAAATACGTATTTATTTTAATGTGTAATTAATGTCATCTCAGATAAGCTAATGTGCTGATTTTCCCTTTTACTTTATCACCTATTTTGACGTTTATCTTGGAATCTAAAGGAAGGAAGAAATCGACTCTCGAACCGAAACGTATCAATCCAAACTCTTCTCCTACTTTGGCATCGGCTCCTTTATCTACATGACATATAATGCGTCGCGCCATCACACCTGCAATCTGACGGAACAAGACTTCTCTTCCTTGCTCGTCTTTTACGACTAAAGTGTTACGCTCATTAAGTTCCGATGACTTAGGATTTATAGCAAATAATTTCTTTCCAGGATGATATTTGTAATAACTAACTACGCCATTTATAGGGAACCAATTTACATGGACATTATATGCCGACATGAAAATAGAAATCTGTATTCTCTTGTCGTGAAAATATTCCGTCTCTTCCACCTCTTCTATCACAACCACTTCGCCATCGGCGGCTGAGACGACAGCGTTATCTTCTATCGTAGTCTTTCTGTTAGTTGGCACTCTGAAGAAAGTAAAACTCCAAAATGCTATCGCGAGACATAATGCTGCGACAGGTATTTTAATCCATGTCAAAGGAATGAAAAGAAATGCAGCTGTCGCAATTATCGCTGTAATTATAACAACTGTCGTTATCACTCCGTAACCTTTTTTATGTATGTACATGATTGTCGGTTTATATTAATAATATGTATATGAAGACAAATGGCATCGCCATGAAAGTGGCATCGAAACGATCTAATATTCCACCATGACCAGGAATTATGTTGCCAGAATCTTTAACACCTGCATGTCGTTTCATCATCGACTCAGTGAGATCGCCGAGAGTGCCAAAGATAACTACGCCTAATGCTAATAACAACACTTCGATGTTATTTATATAACTGTCGAAGAAGAAAATGTTAAGAATAAAACGGTTGATGAAATATGCGAACAACATCGTGAATACTGCGCCACCGATGCTTCCTTCTATTGTCTTCTTAGGTGATATTCTTGGACATAACTTATGGCGACCTATTGCGCTGCCAGTGAGATAGGCGAAAATATCGTTAACCCATATTAAGATATATGCGAATATCAGAAGTACCCAGCCTTTGTCTGTACCCATCAATTCTTCATTATAAAACAACGTCATGATTCCACATGGCAAGGCAACGAAAATCATAGAGAGCCATGAAGCACCGACTACGCTGACATAATCGTGTTTCTTTGAAAACAGAGCTATTAGCAAAGGTATAAAGAAAAATATAGGTGCGACATAAATGCCACTTTCTATTGAATCGAAGTTGCGCGAAAGGACGAAGAAGAAAATGTACAACATCACGGAACAGCATCCCACTATGTCTTTGAGAGGTTTATCTTGTTCGTGAGGAAAGATATTAGCAATCTCCGATGAAGCCATCATCACGACAAGCATGAGCATCAACGATGCCGCATATCTGCCTAAGATGATACTCCCAATAACGATAACAACAAACAAGAAACCGAATATTAACCTCTTCCAAAATTCACCCATTTCTTCTCAATGATTTACTTAAAATTAGATTGTGCAAATTTAATAAAAAAGGTGAAAGACAAAAGACAAAAGACAAAGTTTTTTTGCTACAATTGTTCATTGTCAAAACCTCATCGCCACTCCAACTCCATAGTTTGTGGCAATAGGTTCTATCCTGACAGAGCTGACGTTACCTATCTTCTCGTTAAATTTCACTACGCCTCTGCCGATGAAATATCCTAAGGCGGCTCCTACTATGACATCGGAAGCCCAATGTTCTTTGCTGACGACACGACCTAAAGATGTAGCTGTTGCCAAAGAATACGACAAAATTCCAATCCATTTCTTGTCGGGATAAAAACCTGCTACTGTCGATGCCAAGGCAAAAGCACGTGTGGCATGTCCTGACACAAAAGACGTACTCTCGAAGGAGGCAAAAGGACCAAGCCAACGATGACTCTGACTCTGACACTGACACTGACTCATTGACTCATTAACTTCTAAAGGTCTCATTCTGCAGGTGAGGACTTTAATTCCAGCGGAAGTCACTTCAGCAAAGATGAATGATTGTAAGGCAGCGAGCGACATATCCTTGAGACGAGGATTCTTGTCTATTGCTCCGATAGTATATGTCAAGGCTATACTTGGAACGATAAATAATTCTTCACCATAAATGTCGGTATATTGCGAGATGGTATTTGATTGAGAATTTGTAAAAGTCTTGTCAACAAAGTTGAAGATGTCATCATCGTATATAAGGGCAAATGTTGTGGCAGTGGCGACACCTCCAAAGATAGTCCAATCTTTCCAGTCGTAATGCAGAGGCTGGCTTAAAACCGTTAAACCAGAATGCCAATAAGATTTAAGGTAAGATACAGGCTGTTGGCTGTTAGCTGTTAGCTCTTGGCTGTTGACTGCAACAGAGAATAAAATAAATAATATAGCAAAAAAACACTTCCTCATTGTTAATTCATAATTTGTAATTAAATCGACTTAACAAACATATCAACTCGTAACTCTAAACTCTAAACTAAAAAGTCTTCCCTGAAACGTATTTCTTTCCTCCATTCGTTTTTCTATCAGATTTAGGACTTCGTCATAGCGGAGGTTCATCCATGGTTTTGAGATGAGATAACGAGGAGGCACTTCGCCAGCGAAACGTTCTATCACTATTTCTGGATTTAACCTTTCGGTGAAGTCGATGACAAACTCTATGTAATCTTCCAAGGTGAAAAGATGAAACGCTTCTGGATTGGCGAGATATTCTTCAGCCATGAGAGTGTCTTTGAAGATCTGCAGTTGATGGAACTTCACTGTCGTCAATGGAAGCTCTGATATTATATTGGCGGCGTTTATCATCATCTCGCGCGATTCGCCAGGCAGTCCGAAGATGAAATGCGCTCCACAAGGCAGTCCGTATTCATGAGTGAGACGTATCGCATCTTTAGCTGTAGCGAAATCATGACCACGATTTATTCTTTTCAAAGTTTCGTCATAAACCGACTCCACTCCATATTCCACCATCACATAATGCGATTTATTAATTTCCTTTAACAAAGAAAGCTTCTCTTCGTCGATACAATCGGGACGCGTGCCGACAACGATGCCAATCACGCCTTCCACTTCAAGAGCCTGTTTGTATATCTTCTCGAGTTCATCGATGTTTTTATATGTGTTGCTATAAGGCTGGAAATAGGCGAGATATTGTTTTGCGCGGCGGTAGCGCCTCTGGTGAAACTCGATGCCTTCTTCAATCTGCTGACGGATGCTTTTCTCTGGGCGACAATACGAAGGGTTGAAGGCGTCGTTGCGGCAGAACGAGCATCCGCCGGTACTTATCTTACCGTCACGATTCGGGCAGCTGAATCCGGCGTCGATGCTTATCTTCTGCACCCGACCACCGAAGTTCTTCACAAAATAAGAGTTATAACTATTGAAACGACGAGTCATTAGAATAAAATTTTACGGTTGCAAAGATAGTTAATTCAATTCATAATGTATAATTCATAATTCATAATTATGAGAAAAGAAATTTATAGAAATCTTTTTTCTTTACTTCTTTTGTCTGTTTGTTTTTTATTATCT
>SUWU01000038.1 GCA_015061295.1 Lentimicrobiaceae bacterium | reverse complement strand
AAAAAGGTGTTGGTAGTTCATCAAACGGTCGTGAATCCCATAGCAAACGTTTGGGCGTAAAGGTTTTCGGTGGTCAAGCTGTTATCGCCGGTAACATTATCGTCCGTCAACGTGGCACAAAACACAACGCAGGTGAAAACGTAGGTTGCGGTAAAGATCATACTCTTTACGCACTCACAGACGGTATCGTAGAATTCCGTAAGAGAAGAGACGATCGTTCTTACGTTTCAGTCATCCCAGTACAAGCTGAAATAACAGAATAATCGTTATACATAAAACGAAATAAGAAAGTCCCGAATTTCAATTGAAGTCCGGGATTTTTTTTTAAGTCAATAAGTATTTCTACCTCCTTCATTCTTAATCAAAAAAATCTTTCGTCTTTAGACTTTCGCCTTTAGACTTTTTCTTATCTTTGCATATAAAAATATTTTTACCATGTTAGTAGTATCTTACATAAGAGAACATAAAGAAGAAGTTATCAAACGCTTGAGTATTAAGAATTTTACTCGCTTTGAATTATTAGATGAAGTGCTTCAACTCGACGATGAACGTCGCGCTATTCAACAAGAAAACGACGAAGCTCTCGCAGAAGCAAATTCACTCGCAAAACAAATTGGCGACCTTTACAAACAAGGCAAAGCCGCTGAAGCCAACGAACTGAAACAGAGAAACGCAGAACTTAAAGAGAAAACCAAAGTCCTCGCCGAACGCGCTGAAGAGATAAAGACTCAGCTTCAAAACAAACTCGTCGAGATTCCTAATACACCTAATTTAGAAGTGCCTTGCGGTAAGACAGCCGCCGATAACCTTGTTGTAAGCCAAGAAGGCGAGATGCCAAAGCTTTACGAAGGCGCTGTCCCTCACTGGGATTTGTTGAATAAATATCAGCTTGCAGATTTTGAACTCGGTAATAAAGTGACAGGTGCTGGCTTCCCATTCTATAAAGGCGCAGGCGCAAGATTGCAACGCGCTCTCATCAATTTCTTCTTAGATGAGGCTATAGCAGCAGGTTACTATGAGATACAACCTCCTATCTTAGTCAACGAGGCTTCAGCTTATGCAACAGGCCAACTTCCTGATAAAGAGGCTCAGATGTATGCAGTGCCTTTGGATAATATGTATCTTATTCCGACAGCTGAGGTGCCTGTGACAAATATCTTCCGCGACAAGATAGTTCAAGAAAATCAGCTTCCTTTGAAAAACGTAGCTTATTCTAACTGCTTCCGTCGCGAAGCTGGCTCTTGGGGTAAGACAGTGCGCGGTCTCAACAGATTGCATCAATTTGACAAAGTTGAAATCGTAGAGATAGCTCATCCCGACACTTCTTACGAAAGACTTGAAGCTATGAAAGAACACGTAGCCAACTTGTTACGTAAACTCGAATTGCCTTTCAGAGTGTTACGTCTCTGCGGCGGCGACATGAGCTTCACATCTGCTATGACATACGACTACGAGGTATGGTCGGCAGCACAAGAACTCTGGCTTGAAGTAAGTTCAGTATCTAACTTCGAGACATTCCAGGCTAACAGAATGAAACTCAGATTTAAAGATAAAGACGGTAACATTCGTCTCGTTCATACATTGAATGGCAGCGCATTAGCATTGCCTCGTATAGTAGCAGCGTTGTTGGAAAATAATCAGTGCGAAGAAGGAATCAGAGTTCCTAAGGCACTCCAAAAATATACAGGCTTTGAAATTATTAAATAAAATAAGTATAATATTGATATTGTTTTCATTGATGGCTTGCACAGAGCCATCAATGAAACGTATTGATGCTTTAGACAAAAGAGTAGAAGACGCGGAGCTTAAGTTTAAAGACATAGAGAAAGAGTTTGATAAACTCGTCGATGAATATGCTCGTATCAATGATCTCTTGAGAGAGTCTAACACTCCTATGCAGGAGTTGTATCTTTTCAGAGCTTATCTTCAACAGTTTGAAGATGTGAGAGATGAGATGACTGCAGAAATGAGCTATTCTCATTCTCAACTGAAAGATCTTAAAGATGATATAAAAAACGGTATCTACAACGACAACCAAATAACCGAATATCTTGACGCAGAAGAGAAGGCTATCAAGATGATAGAAGCACGATTGAACTATTTCTCAGAACATTTTAAAGAACAAGATAAATTTGTCAAATCAGTTCAATAGATAATGATTAATACTTTACGACTGACAGTAATCTTATCACTCTTGATGATAGGTCTTTCTTATCAGACATTGGCTCAATCGAATAAGAGACAAGATGATGAGAAATTGGCTCGTCAGTTTTACAACGCTCAGCAATATGATAAAGCGAGTGATATGTATCTTAAACTTTATCAGGAGTATAATTACTATCAATATCTCTCTCGTTACGTCGATTGTCAGTATTATCTTAATGAGTTTGAACCTGCAGTGAAAGAGCTACGTTCGTTCATTAAGCGTGACAACACCACAAATAAATGGAAGGCTCAAGTCGATCTTTCGTTTATATTTTATAAACAGAATGAAATTGAAAAGGCTGATAAGCAGCTGAATAGACTTATCGACGAGCTGCCTGAGTCAAAAAGCAGTTACTCTCAAGTGGCTTCTTTTATGCGTACAAGAGGCTTCAACGAATATGCAGCTTCCTTGTATGAGAAAGGTTCAGAGTCGCCCGAGATAGATTATAAGTTCTATGTAGAGAAAGCCGATGTATATAATAGCTTGAGATGGACGGAAAAATCTGTTGACAACTACCTACTATATCTCGAAGAGTCGCCAGAAAATCGTTACGACCATGTTAAGTCGAGATTGTCGTTCATGTTGCGTTATGACATCGACGATACGGCTTCCGATATAATACGCATCGCTCTGCTGAGAAGGACGCAGTCCGACAAGGATAATGAGTGGTTTGCAAATCTCCTTGTGTGGTATGCTATTCAGATACAAGATTATGAGATAGCTCTTAACCAGGAGATAGCTCTCGATAAACGTCTCAACGATAGAGAGTACGACATTATACATTTAGCCCATATAGCGGAAAATAATGAACAATATGATGTGGCTATGAAGGCTTATAATTACATCATAGACAAATCTAAAGAAGGAGCCTTTTATCCTGAAGCTGTGATAGGACTTACTGAGGTTCAATATACAAAGGTGGAGACTCTACGTAGTGATGTCCCTGCAGAATGGTATTCCAACTTCGAGCAACGAATCGAGAAGGAATGTCTGGAACTCGGCATCTCTGATATGACAGTGTCAATATTGAGCATTCGTGCAGAGATTTTAGCTTTTAAACTCGGTGAGATAGAAAAGTCTATCGAGATATTAAACGATGCCTTGACGTTAAATCTTTCTAAGTTGAATATGGCGAAGGTTAAGATGAAACTCGCTGATATTTATCTTTTTAAAGAAGAAGTGTGGGAGGCTACATTGCTCTATAGTCAGGTCGATAAGGCTATGAAAGAAGAACCTATTGGTCATGAGGCTCGTTTCAAAAATGCTCAGCTGCGTTATTATATTGGGGAGTTTGATTGGGCTTTAGCCGTATTAAATATCTTGAAATCAGCTACGTCGAAACTCATCGCCAACGATGCTATGACGTTGTCGCTCTTGATAACAGATAACTTAGAGTATGACACTATCGCATTGCAGCGCCTTGCCAAAGCTGATTTCTATATATATCAAAAGAAATATGATCTCGCAGATAAGATGCTCGACTCTGTGAATATATATAATCCTAACGAATATAGTATGCCATATCTGTTGAGTCGTAAGGCACAGATAGCACTTGAAAATCAAGATTACAATATGGCTGACAGTCTGTACAAACGTATCTATCAAGGATATGAAGATAGTTATATGGCAGACAAAGCCTTGCTTGAAGATGCTATTTTGTTGGAGAGATTTTTAGATAAGAAAGAAGAGGCGATGGAGTGTTATGCAAGACTCATCGATGAATATACAGCGAGCGTTTATGTGGCTCAGGCTCGTAATGCGTATAGACGACTTCGCGATTAATAATTTACAATTAACAATTAACAATTGACAGTTGACAATGAATCAATCATATAATAATTTGGTGCGACCGAAGAAGGCTTTGGGTCAGCATTTTCTTACAGACTTAAATATCGCAAGAAATATAGTCGATGCGATGTCGAATGATGTTAATGTAATAGTGGAAGTTGGCGCAGGCATGGGAGTGCTGACACAATTTATCATTGAGGATAATTTAGAGAAACTTCGTGTTGTTGAGATTGATACAGAGTCGATAGAGTATCTGAAGAATGCTTTCCCACAGCTTGGCGACAATCTCATTCATGGCGATTTTCTGAGAACAGACTTAAGTAAGTTTGCATCAGAGAAGATAGGTATCATTGGTAATTTCCCATATAACATCAGCAGCCAGATTTTCTTTCAGGTCTTGAAATATAGAAATCAAGTCGATGAAGTTGTCGGTATGATACAGAAGGAAGTGGCTGAGCGTATAGCTGCGGGACCGGGAAGTAAGACATACGGAATATTGAGTGTTTTGTTGCAGGCGTGGTATGACATCGAATATCTGTTTACTGTTCATGAGAATGTCTTCAATCCTCCACCGAAGGTTAAGTCGGCAGTCATTAAGATGCGACGTAATAATGTGACGCAGTTAGATTGTGATGAGAAGCTATTTGTGACAGTTGTGAAACAAGCTTTCAACCAGAGAAGAAAAACGATGCGAAACTCATTGAGAAGTCTGATACCTCAGGAGATAATCCAAGACGAGATTTTCAACAAGCGACCAGAACAACTTTCAGTGGCGGAATTTGTGGAGTTGACGAAGAAGTTATCTCGCATTCAATGAGATGTCTTCCATTTTCTCTACAGATTTGGTAGCAGTGAAGAATGATGCAGCGCTGCCAATTATAGTTATTGTGACGAAAACTAAGATGACATCTGCCATCTCCAATGCCACAGGATAAGCATCGATGATGTAGTTGCCTCCGTTGCCGAGACGAATGATACCAAAATGCTGCTGAATCAAAACAGCTGCTATACCTACTAATAATCCTATTATCCCGCCAACGACAGAAATAAGAAGACCTTCGTTGATAAAGATTTTCTTGACTAACTTATTGTCGGCTCCCATAGCTCGGAGTAATGATATGTCTTTCCTCTTGTCGATTATCAACATGCTCAACGAACCTATCATATTAAATGTCGCCATTATCAGTATGAAAGTAAGAATAAGATAGACAGCCAATTTCTCAGCCTTCATCATTTTATATAACGTCTCTTGCTGTTCATATTGATCCTGAACCTTATAATCATCACCGAGAATACTTTTAATCTCTTTCTTTATTTTATTTAAGCTTTTGGTCTTTGGCTTTTGGTTTTTGGCTTTTAAACTTGTTGTCTCGTTGTCTTGTTGACTCGTTGACTTGATAAATACTTCCACGTCAGTCGCTAATTCATCGTATTCTGTCAGCTCTGAGAGCCAGTTGAAAGGAGCGAGTACAAGTCGCTCATCGATTTCTTGTTGGGTAGAGAATATGTTAGTGACTATTAACTTAGAACTGTTGAAACTATTTTCTAATTTAAATGAGGAGGCGTTGCCGCGTTTTGGTACAAATACTTGAATAGTGGAAAAAGGTTGATATATATTGATACCCAAGAAATAAGCCATTCCAGCGCCTGGCGTTCCATAGTTAGTGCCGTTATTGGTGACGGCAAAGGTGGTGTCGTTTAAGATAGTTCCTCTTATACGAGATATTTTGTTATAGTCGTTAGGAACTCCTTTTACTTGACCTATCTGTTGTTTGTTATGATTTTTGAATAAGACGTCTTCTGTAATGGTAGGAAACACATATTCTACGCCGTTTATCTCTTCTAATTTCTCCAAAGGAAACTTTTTAAGGTCAATCGTCTTGCCCTTAGTTGCGCTGATATTTAAGTCGGGTGACAGCTGATGTATCATATCTGAAATCACCTCGTTGAAACCGTTAAATACAGATAACACAAATATCATTGCAAAGGTTGCAACGCTTATGCAGATGATGGAAATCCATGTCACGATATTGATAAGGTTGTGACTTTTCTTTGCGAGAAGATAACGCTGCGCTATGAATATTGGAAGTTTCAATTCAATTAACAATTAACAATGTACAATTAACAATTAGCTTTAGACTTTAGTCTTTAAGAAGGTGATCTATATTTTCGATATAATCTAATGAGTCGTCTTCGAAAAATTGAAGTTCTGGTATTATTCTCAGTTGATGTCTGACTCTGTCGCCCAACATCTTTCGTATTCCATATTTCATTCCGTTGACTTCCTCCACCACCTTTTTCTTGTCTTCTTGCTTAGGTCCGAAGATGCTAAGATAGACGCGTGCGTATGACATATCTGTCGTGACATTGACTTTAGTGACAGAAATCATCACGTTGCCTTTAGGTTTTATCTCTCTTTGAAAAATCTCGCTCAACTCTTTCATGAGGAGCTTCGATATCTTTTGTTGTCTCTTTGTTTCCATAATGCAAAAGTAATAAAAAACTTTATTCCTTATCTTTAGTATCCATAATAATAGTTACAGGGCCATCGTTGACGAGAGCTACCTCCATCATCGCGCCAAACTCTCCACATTGTACGGGACGACCTGAGATATAAGAAAGTCGTTTTAAGAATGTTTCGTAAAGAGGAATAGCTTTTTCAGGTCGTGCCGCTTTGATGAAACTTGGGCGGTTGCCTTTCTTTGTCATAGCATGAAGCGTAAATTGACTTACGACAAGAAATGAACCTTCAATCTGGTTGATGTCTAAATTCATGGCGTCGTTCTCATCAGAAAATATCCTGAGTTTCGTCAATTTATTACAAAGCCATTCTACGTCTTCTTCTGTGTCGGCATCTTCAATACCTAACAAAATCAGCATTCCTTCTTCAATCTTAGAAATGACTTTTCTATCAACACTCACCGAAGCCTCGGAGACTCTTTGTATCACTATTCTCATAATTATTAATTTAATAAAAGCCAAAGTCCATTAGCTATTAGCCATTAGCCATTAGCTATTAGCCAACAGCCAACAGCCAACAGCCAACAGCCAAGTTAATATTGCAAAAATAACATTTAAACCTTCTTGGTGAATAAAAAAATATCTAATTGACAAAAAAATCTTATCTTTGCCAAAATTCAAATTTATAGTGTAACTATTAACTATTAATTGTTAATTGTACATTGTAAATTGTAAATTGATTTAAAAGTATGCAATTATTTTACAGAAAGTACGGTGACCCTAAAAATAAACCTATTGTTGTAATCTTTGGCTTGTTAGGTGTCTCCGAAAACTGGGACTTCTTTGGAAAGCATTTTGCAGAATTAGGATATTATGTTTTAGTTCCAGATGTTAGAAATCATGGCCAGTCGCCACATTCAGATGTATTTAATTATGATGTCTTGGCAGCCGATATAAAACAGATGATAGACGAGGAGAATATAAAGAGTTGTTATCTGTTAGGTCATAGCATGGGAGGTAAGATCGCTATGCGTCTGGCTTTCGACTATCCTGATATGGTGGAAAAACTAGAAGTGTTAGACATCAGCCCTCGCGCCTTCGACCATCCTATGGAACATGTAGGTTTTATTTCAGCAATGTCGAGAATAGATCTTACCAAAGCTCAGCATCGAACTGATGTGGAGGCTGAGTTGGCAAAGGAGAATTATGAGAGACGTCTTCTTCTCTTCTTGATGAAGAACTTGTCATATAGTCATGAAAATGGTTACAGATGGAAGCCTTATCTCGACGGCATTGCAAGAAATATAGGAGAGATAGGCAAAGGCTTCGATGAGAAATATCATTACGATGGACCAACTTTATTCGTCAGAGGCGGTCAGTCTGATTATATCATCGAGAAAGATTATCCTTTCATGAAACATCATTTCCCAAATTATGAAATGGTGACACTGCCAGAATCTGGTCACTGGATTCACGTCGATGACCCAGAAGGTTTCAATAAAGCAACAGAAGATTTTTTTTGTAATAAATAATTTGAAAAAGATATGACACCTGAAAAAGGAAAACTTATTGAAGTCTTAAAGGAAGTCGTTTATTTTCCTAAAGGCGACAATATCATTAACTTAAAGATGGTTGACGATATTGAATTAGGCGAGAACCTCATACGTTTTCGTCTTTTGTTTGAAAAAGTGGATGATGAGAAAAATCAGTTTCTTATCGACACAGCAACACAGATGTTGAAGAATGCTTTCGGCGATATAGAAATCGACATCGTGGCAGCATCACAAGAAAATTCGTTATCTAAGGTAAAACATATCATAGGGATAGCTTCAGGTAAAGGCGGTGTCGGTAAATCGACGGTGGCTGTCAACCTCGCTATCGGTCTCGCACTTCAAGGCATGAAGGTAGGCTTGCTCGATGCCGACATCTACGGACCTTCTATCCCAGTGCTCTTCGGCAATGAAGAGACGCGTCCTCTTGGCTACGACCGCGATGGCAAATCTTATATGATTCCTATCGAGAAATACGGAGTGAAGATGTTATCTATCGGACATCTCGTCGATAAAGAGATGCCTCTTATCTGGCGTGGACCTATGGCTTCCAATGCTTTAAGTCAGCTCCTCCTTGACACCGATTGGGGTGAGTTGGATTTCTTGGTGGTGGATATGCCTCCAGGAACAGGCGATATTCAACTTTGTCTTGCTCAGAATTTTACCATGTCAGGCTCAGTCATCGTGACGACACCACAGAGAGTAGCTCTCGCCGACGTACGCCGCGCAGCTAATATGTTCCGTCATGAAGGCGTCAACGTGCCGATATTAGGCTTGGTGGAAAACATGGCTTACTTCACACCTTCCGACATGCCAGAGAAGAAATATTATATCTTTGGCAAGAATACAGGTGAAGACTTCGCTAAAGAATTGAATATGCCATTGTTGGCACAGATCCCTATCGACGAGAATATCTCTGAAGCTAACGACAAAGGAACGCCGTTCTCTTTCAACGGATTCTCTCCTGTGGCAGCTGCATTCGAGAAGTTGGCAAAGAAAATCGTGGAAATGTTTTAAAAGTTAATAGTTTATAGTTAACAGTTAATAGATAAATGTAGAGACGTGTCAATTACACCGAAAAATTAACAATATGTAATTGACACGTCTTAATTAATGGAATTTCAACGACATAAATTAATATCATGGAAAAACAGGAATTGATTCAAAAGGTAAAGAACATTCTCGTTCAGATAAAGCCTTATCTTGCAGCTGATGGCGGTGGCGTAGAGTTCGTTGATCTCACTGATGATATGGTTGTCTTGGTGGAACTTACGGGAGCCTGTGGTAACTGCCCTCATAGTTCAAGGACATTGAAGAACGGAATAGAGAAAACCATCAAAAGTATATTGCCAGAGATTAAAGCAGTGGAAAACGTGAAATAATTAACAATTAACAATTAACAATTAACAGTTAACAATGTACAATTTACAATTATGATTTAATTTCTTGTAGAGACTACGGACATATGCCTAAACAAGGAATGTTGTACACTGTTAATTCTTCATTGTAAATTGTTAATTGTACATTATCAATATGATTTTTTCCTATATAAAATATAGATTAAAGGCGCAAGGAAAATTCAGGTTGCATTCTCCTTTCGTCTTTAATTTTTATGAAGAAGTATTGGATAAGATTACTCATGAAAATTGGAGAGATGAGTTGAACAATAAATTGAATACTTTTTTGTTATCAAAGAAAGATGTTTTTCTTGAAGATGATGAATGTATTATAAAATATGATATTCATCAGGGTAAGGAAAAAGAGCGGGACTGGAACGAGATGGTGAATGACAATGATATAACATTAAGTATCGACTGCTATCGTTTCGGACTTCTTTTTAAAATGAAAAGAAAAGAGAAACAACATTTTATATTAAAATTTTAAACACTGACACTGATATTGACACTGACATTGACACTGATATTGACATTGACTATTAACTATTAACATTATGAAAATATACACAAAGACTGGAGATAAAGGAACCACCTCATTGATAGGCGGGACACGTGTAAGTAAAGACGATGTACGTTTGGAAGCATATGGCACTTTCGACGAGTTGAGTGCGTTCATCGCGTTATTAAGCGACTCTGAAGGTGTTGAGCGCCACGAGATAGAAGTCATGGATAGAATACAAAATTCTCTTTTGGTTGTAGAATCGTGTTTGGCGTTAGAGCCAACAGCCAACAGCCAACAGCCAACAGTTAAAAAATACATTCCAGAGATTACAGAAGCTGATGTGAAGTTTTTAGAGGACGAGATTGACGCGATGAATGAGCAGTTGGAACCGTTAAAATATCTCATAATTCCAGGAGGCAATATTTTGTCGTCGAAGTCTCATGTTTGCCGAACAATATGTCGCAGGGCGGAGCGACGACTTGTGGAAATGTGCAGAGAATATGAGGTTGACGATAATATCAGACGATTTGTCAACAGGCTTTCCGATTATTTTTTCACTTTGTCGCGTCTTTACATGAAGCGAGCAGGATTAGAGGAAAAGCCTTGGAAACCAATGAAATAATTTTTTAGAAAATATTTTTCAAAAAACACTTGACTTTTTATATATAAATAGTAATTTTGCGCCCGAATTTTAAAACCATAAAGACATGTATTGGACATTAGAATTAGCATCAAAGATGGAAGACGCTCCATGGCCTGCAACTAAAGACGAGTTGTTGGAGTGGGCGATGAGAGTTGGTCTGCAACAGGAAGTTATTGAGAACCTTACAGAGATAGAAGACGAAGGCGAGATATACGAGAGAATAGAAGATATTTGGCCAGACTATCCAACAAAAGACGATTTTTTCTTCCACGAAGATGAATATTAAGAAGATGAAAGCAGCTGACGAGGCTGCTTTTTTTGTAATAGCATCATTATTTTTAAAGAAAATAGAAAACAAATGAAAAAGATTAAAGTTTGTTATTTCAGTCCAACAGGAGGAACGTTGCAAGTAGCGCGTCATTTTGCAGAAACGCTTGCTAAGTTGTTAAATGCTGAGGTAGAATATCATTCATATACATTGCCAAAGGAACGCGAAGTGATGCCGGTATTTGATGAGGGAGATGTTGTTGTTTGGGCTACACCCGTCTATGCGGGTCGTATTCCTAACAAGACGTTGGATTATGTTCGTAATGCGTTACATGGTAATGGTAATCTGTCTGTTGCGCTCGTGACTTTTGGAAATCGCGCTTATGATAATGCTTTGGCAGAGTTGGTTGGTTTGATGGGAGAGGGAGGAATGCAAACTGTGGGCGCTGCGGCTATAGTGACGCGTCATGTCTTCAGTGACACACTTGGTGCTAACCGCCCAAACAGAGACGATATATTAGCTATAGAACATTTTGCTGCCACTGTTGCAGAGAAGGTGTTCTCATATTCTAAAGATAAAGATGTCATTCTCAAAGTGCCAGGCGAAGCTAATCCTGAGAAATATTACTCTCCTCTCAACACAACAAATGCTCCAGTTAATTTCCTTAAAGCGAAGCCGTCGTGTAATACTGAACTCTGCACACATTGTGGTAAGTGCATGAATGTCTGCCCGATGGGAAGTGTTGAGGTTGAGGAAGGAATACCAATGTTCAAAGGTATATGTATCAAATGTCAAGCATGTCGTTTAAGTTGCCCAGCTGGAGCTATTGCCTTTACTGATCCAGATTATCATTCACATATAGCAATGATAGAGCATAATTTTTCCTCTCCAAAACAACCTGAGTTTTTTGTTGTAGAAAAATTATTTTATAAATAGTATTAGGTCATAGAAGTTCAACTAACTTTTCTAACCATTCTTTATCAATATTATCAAATGTCGCTAATTTTTCGCTGTCGATGTCTAAGACTGCAACAACCTGATTGTCTTTGAATATCGGGACTACAATCTCGCTTTTTGATGCGCTGCTGCAAGCTATATGACCTGGAAATTGATGGACGTCTTCTACAACTATAGTCTCCTCCTCTTTCCACGCTGTTCCGCATACGCCTCTGCCGTAAGCAATCCTCGTACAGGCGACAGGACCTTGAAAAGGACCAAGAACCAACTCATTATCAATTACACGATAGAAACCAGTCCACCAAAAATTAAAAGCTTCATGGATTATGGCAGCGATATTCGCCATATTAGCTATGATGTCATTCTCTTTACTAATTAATGCCTTGATTTGTTCGTAAAGCAGTTTGTATTTCTCAATTTTATTCATAGATATGCTGTGTTAAGGTGACAAAGATAAGCATAAATTGTAAACTTTTATTTAGGATTGAAGCTGTTTTATGTTTCTGATGATGTAAATGTTACCGTTAACTTATCATATAGCCACATAAAAGTTAAAAATAGTTAAAATCCTTGACAAGAGTATTTTCTTGATATATCTTTGCAAACGAAACTTTAAAAAATCAAAATTTATGAGAGCTAAAAATCTATTTTTTTTAGTCGCTTGTTTAATATTGTCATTAAACGTAAGAGCGCAGGACGATTATCTTAGAGTAACAGATTTGTCCCAAATCCAGAATGGTAGTAGTGTTATTTTTGCGGCACGTTATGATTCGCTTTCGGTAACGAGTTATTATGCGATGAAGAACGATGCAGCTGGGAAACCGCAGGGTGTTATGTTTACGACGACATCCTCAGATGATGGTATGATTTTGCCGATGGAGATAACTGATAATGAGTCGGATTATTGTTGGACTATAGGTTGCACTGATGGCAATTATAACTTCATCAATTCAAATGGAGATATGTTAGGTTATGGCAGTAGTGGTACTGACTTTGTTAAGAATGGTGTTAATTCAACATGGTCTATTGAGTCTGCTGTTTCTGGGGATGGGACATCTGTGCCCAATCACAATGCTTTTCTTATTACTAATGTTGGAGTTGTGAATAGGAGTATTGCATTTAGACAATATAGTAATGATGCTATATATGAGAAGTTTGCTCCATATGCAAATACAGCTACCAATTTAGGTGGTGATGTATATTATTTTTACATAGATATTTTTGTGAAGAATGCGGAAGTTACACCAATGGTGTCTCTGCCAGAGTTTTCTCCATTGGGAGGAGATTATATTACAGCACAGACTGTTATTATCTCGTGTGATACGGAAGATGCAATTATATATTATACTCTTGATGGAAAGAATCCTACGGATACTAGTATGGTTTATGTCGATCCTATAGAGGTGGATGTTACTACTACTATAAAGGCGTTTGCTAAAAAAGATGGGATGCAGAGTAGTGGTATTGCGACAGCGAAGTATAATATCATGGAGCCAGTTACGGTGTCGTTTTATGAGAATGGACTATTGTTGGAGACGAGGATGTTAGCGAAAGGTCAGGCGATAGGAGACCTCCCGTTGTCGGAAGCTCCTGAAGGCTTTGTTTTTAGTGGTTGGATAAATAATGAGATAATAGGTTCTTCACATAGTATTTCTGAGGTGATGACTTCAACGTCTGTTGTTGACGAAGACCTTAATTTGTATGCTGTTTATTCTGTTAGTTGCGATAACTGTTATGAAGCAGAAGTGTCGTCGTTTAAACAATCAGATGTTGTTGTCGTTGCCGTATCGAAGGATGATAAATTTTATGCGATGTCGCAGGTGAAGGGAGCTAATGGACAACCGACGGCCTCAGAGATAGTAGTGTCGGACGGTAATGTGATTGGTGTGGTTGCCGATGATATTAAATGGAATTTGACATATGATAAAGGAGAGATGAAGATCTATCCTAATGATCAAGAGGAAGAATGGCTGTATTGTACATCTGGTAGTAATAACAACTCTGTGAGGATAGGTGATAATGAGGATAATAATATCTTTGAGATGAAGACCATAGAAATAGATGATGTGCTATATTCGGATTATCTGTACAATGTATCTACGTCAAGATTTGTTGGGATTTATTATGATGATGATATTGCTTTGGACTGGAGAGCATACAAACTTACAGCATCTGGAGCCTTCCCGACGAATATAAAAGGTCAAACATATCACTTCTTTAAATGTGAAAGTGAGAGCTTGTATTGTACTAATATAGATATTCCGCAGTCGCAAGTTATTGATGTAAATACCACATGGGGGAATGTTAGTGTTGTTAATGAGATTGTTGTGGAAAAAGGAGCTACACTTACAATAGATGGTATTATTACATGTACTAATGCAGAGAATCTTATTATCAAAGATGGAGGACAACTTATACATAGTAATTATGGAGTTAGGGCGACATTAGAGAAAGAGATCAAAGGTTATGGTACAACAAATGGCAGTTGGTACACTATCAGTTCCCCTCTCGTGGGAAATGTGGCACTCTCTGATATAGAAGGTCTGATGACCAATGACTATGATATGTATCGTTATGATGAGCCGACGAGTTTATGGCAAAATGCCAAAGAATCATCAAATAACTTTAATTACATGGAGAATGGAAGAGGGTATCTTTATGCAAATAGATATGATGCGACATTATCATTTGTCGGTGAGCTTAATAGAGATGATGTGAGTTACTATCTTACTAAGACTGACGATAAGGTGTTGTCTGGTTTCCATCTATTGGGAAATCCTTTTGCACATGACATATATAAAGGTAAGGGCGCTGCGATAGATGACGATAACTTAGTTGATGGATACTATGTGTTATGTGATAGTGGAACGTGGGGAGCTAAATTATTTGATGACAATCCGATAACTCCTTGTCAGAGTATTCTTGTTAAGACAGTTGAGGAAGGTGAGGTGGTTATTACTAAGACTAATGAGCAGCCATACAATAATGTGAAAGATGATGCCATATCCATTATAGTGAGAAATGACAATTATGAAGATGCTGTACATGCGTTGTTTAAAGACGGTGCAGGGTTAGAAAAAATTAATCATAAGAACGTTGAAGCGCCATTGATATACATACCAATAAATGATGTGAATTATGCTGTTGCAATGGTTGACGCTAATATAAAAGAAATACCTGTGTCGTTTAAAGCTAATTCAATGGGAGAATATACAATAAGCATATCTGTTGACAAAGAAAATTATGATTATGTTTATCTTGTTGATAATTACACAGGAAATGTTACAAACATGCTTGTTGATGATTATAGTTTTGTTGCAACGGCTGATGATAATGTAGGACGTTTTTCTCTTAAATTGTACGATGTGAACTCTTTGGAAGAGACGCAGTGTGACGATGTTTTTACCTATGTTAACAATAATAAGTTAATTATAACAAATATGTCAGATAAGGCGACGATACAGATCTTTGATGTTGTTGGATGCTCTATTGTTAAAATAGATAATTATATCAGTGATGTTCTAGAATTATCTTTGGAAGACTTCTGTTCTGGAGTTTATATTATTCGTAAAATAGACAATAATGGCGTTATATCACAAAAGATAATTGTTGATTAACGAGAAGTCTTTGTATATAATTCATGTTATAATGAGAAGGTTTCTTTGTATAATTATATTGGTTTTGGTGCCAGCGTTAAGTCTAAGGGCGCAGTCAGATAAGTTTTTTGTGAGTCATTATGAATATCGGGAAGACATGAGTGATGAATGGGGAGAGCTGTTGTTATTACCTGATAGACATGATTTGGATTATGATTATCCTGCTGATAATGTGCCTTTGGATGCTGGTTTGTTAATGATGATAGGTATGAGTATGACCTACGCTAAAGTTAGGAAAAGAAAGAGGTGATTTAATAAGATATTGTTCTTTGATATATTGATGATAGGAAAGAAGCTGATAGTGTTCTGTTGAACATATGGTCTTATTATTTGAACAAAAATATTATCTTTGCGTTTGCCAAAACAGGTGGTGATGGACGATAATAACAAATAAATTATTTTGCAGGAGACTACTCTTGTTGAACAGAACACTATTTAATGCTTAGACAGAGATGGACAGAGGATCGAGATTGAATTTATACTCACCTGAGATGTCGGCAGATGTCGATGTTTCTTTTGTAGATACGGGTATCAAAGCTGGGTTTCCAAGTCCAGCGCAAGATTATCTGACAGGAAGCATCGATCTTAATCGTGAGTTGATACGTCATAAAGAGACGACTTTCCTTGCGAGGGTGTCTGGCAACTCGTTGCAGGAAGCTGGAATCTGTGATGGTGATATTATTGTTATAGATAAATCTTTGGAAGCAAAAAACGGAGATTTTGTTGTGGCTTTTATTGACGGTGAGTTTACTTTGAAAGAATTTCGTTTTGATGAGAAAGATAATTGTGCTTGGTTGATACCTCATAACAAGGATTACAGTCCTATAAAAGTTACAGGAGATAATGAATTTATTGTTTGGGGCGTGTTGACATATACTATAAAACAATTGCGTAAGTGATGGATTTATTTGGTCTCGCTGATTGTAATAATTTCTATTGCTCTTGTGAAAGGGTCTTTCATCCTGATTTGCGAGATAAACCAGTGATTGTTTTGAGTAATAATGATGGATGTGTTGTAGCTCGTAGTGAAGAGTCGAAGAGGTTAGGGATAAAGATGGGAGAGCCATTTTATCAGATTCGAGAAATGGTTGAGAAAAATAATGTGGCAGTGTTCTCGTCTAATTATAATCTCTATGGCGATATGAGTAGAAGAGTGATGTCGTTATTATCATCATTTTTTTCTAAGATTAACATCTATTCTATTGACGAGGCTTTCATTGATTTGTCGGAGATTAAAGATATGGAATATCTCATGAATATTTCTCATAAAGCGGTGAAGTCAATAGACAAAGGTGTAGGGATTCCTGTGTCTTTGGGTATTGCTCCTACAAAGACTTTAGCGAAAATGGCGTCGGTGTTTGCTAAGAAACACAAAGGATATAATGGCGTTTGTTTGATAGATACTGATGAGAAAAGAGAGAAAGCGTTGAAGTTGTTCTCAATAGGTGACGTTTGGGGTATAGGACGCAAGCATTCTAAGAGACTAGAATATTATGGTGTTAAGACTGCTTGGGATTTTACGCAGAAATCTGAAGGGTGGGTGAGACATGAGATGTCAATAACAGGACTTCGTACATGGAAAGAATTACAAGGTGAAAGTTGTATTGAGTCGGAAGAACTACAATATAAAAAATCAATTTGTACGAGTCGTAGTTTTCCAAATCAAGGTTTGAATAGGATTGAAGATGTTGAAGAAGCGGTGGCAAATTTTGCAGCGATGTGCTCTAAGAAACTTCGAGAACAGCATACCGTTTGTCAGTCGATAATTGTGTTTGCATATACGAGTCGTTTTAGAGATGATGCCCCTCTGAGTTATATTCATGATGTCGTAAATCTTGAAGTTCCTACTAATGACATGCAGGAAATCGTTTCTATAGCTGTGAAGGCTTTGAAGAGAAATTGGAAAAATGACTCATACTACTATAAGAAAGCTGGAGTCGTTGTTACCAATATTAGCGAAGATAGTGCTGTACAAGGAAGCTTATTCGACACTGTTGACAGAGACAAACAATCTGCATTGTCTAAGGTTGTTGACGAGATAAATTTACGAAATGGACACGATATGGTGAGGGTGGCAGTTCAAGGTCGTGATAATAATTGGCATATCAAAAACGAGTATATCTCGAAACAATATACGACGAATATTAAGGATATACTGGTTGTTAAAGTGTGATTTTTGAAACCAAGAACCTGAAAAATGAAAATCTGAGAAACTCTTGTTTTTGAATTTAGCTATTTCTCAGATTCTCAACTTTTACAATTTTCAAATTCTTAAATTATTCCTAATTGTTTTAAAAGAGCTTCTGGTTCAGGGTCGTGACCTCTGAAGTTGTGATATAATAATGTAGCGTCGATACTGTCGCCTTGGATGAGTAACTCTCTAAATTTAGTAGCGACTTCCTGGTTGAAGATGCCTTTTTCTTCAAAGAGTGAGAATCCGTCGGCGGCTAAGACTTCTGCCCATTTATATGAGTAATATCCAGCACAGTAGCCTCCTGCAAAGATGTGAGAGAATGAAGTCGAGATGATACATTCTGGTATAGAAGGAAGTACGTTGGTTGTGGCTAAGACTTTCTTTTCAAATGATAAAGCGTCTTCTTCAAAGATGTCTGTCAGGCTGTGCCATGCCATATCTAAGATACCGAATTGTAATTGTCTGACATGATAATATGCAGAAAGATAATTTTTTGAAGCTACGATTTTGTCGATAAGTTCTCTTGGTATGGTCTCTCCTGTTTGATAGTGTTTAGCGAAAGTGTTGAGATATTCGGGCTCGTAACACCAGTTTTCCATTATCTGTGATGGAAGTTCCACGAAGTCGTGATCTACGTTTGTGCCAGTCATGGATTCATATCTTCCTTTGGTTAAGATTCCGTGTAGAGCGTGTCCGAATTCGTGTAAGAGTGTTGTGAACTCGTTGTGAGTGATAAGAGAAGGAGTGTCAGCGGTAGGTTTTGTGAAGTTGGTGACGATGCTTATATGAGGGCGTTCGTCTATGTTGTTGATAATACGCTGACCTCTGAACTCTGTCATCCATGCACCTCCGCGTTTACTTTCACGAGGGAAGAAGTCGGCATAGAACAAAGCGAGATGTGATCCGTCATTGTCTTTGACTTCGTAAACTTTGACATCGGGGTGATATACTGGAATATCGTGTAACTCCGTAAATGTGATGCCATATAGCCTATTCGCTAAGTTGAAGATGGCATCAATGCATGACTCTAATTGGAAATAAGGTTTCAGTTGTTCTTCATTTATGTTATACTTTTCAGCGCGAAGTTTCTCTGCGTAGAAACTGAAGTCCCAAGGCATTAGTTTTTCATCAGTAAAGCCAAGGGTTTTTGCGTATTCGTTTAATTCAGCAACTTCTTGCTGAGCTTTTGGTAAAGCAGGTGCTAACAGTTTATCTAAAAATTCGTTGATGACAGAAGTACTTTTTGCCATTCTTTTTTCTGTCTTATAATCAGCGAAATTTTTATAACCTAATATGTTAGCTACTTTGATGCGTAGTTCGGCGATACGTTTGATAATTTGGGTATTGTCGAACTCGCCTCCAAAAGCGCGAGTGTTATATTGACGATACATCTTTTCACGAAGGTAGCGTCGTTCACTGAATTTCATAAAAGGTCCATAACTCGGTGCGGTTAGGTCGAATAACCAACCATTTAGGTTTTTGTTTCTCGCAGTATCGGCGGCTTGCTCTCTAACGTAATCTGGTAAGCCTATTAAGTCTTCTTCATCGGTGAGATTTAAGGTGTATGCATTGGTTGCGGCAAGTACGTTTTTCCCGAATTGTAATGACAAAAGAGATAGTTCTTCCATGTATTTGCTATAAGTCTCTTTGTCTTTTGGAGAAAGATTGGCGCCGTTACGAGCAAAGCTGTCGTAAGTCTTTTCGAGGAGTCTCTTTTCAACATTGGTTAGTTCCTGATATTTGGTATTTTCATAGATTTTTTTGATTCGTTGAAAGAGACCTTCGTTAAGGCTGACATACATTGAGAACTCTGTTGTGAGAGGGGAAATCTCTTCAGCGATATTCTGCATCTCTTCATTAGTGTTGGCTTCTAAAAGATTGTAGAAAATGTGACTTATGGTATTTAAGGATTCTCCTGCATACTCGAGGGCTTCGATGGTGTTTTTGAAAGAGGGCGGTTCCGGGCTGTTGACGATAGCATCGACTTCAGCCTTGCCGTCTTCGATAGCTTTCTTGAAAGCTGGAATATAATGTTGATTTTCAATCTTGTCAAACTGAGGTGCGCCAAAAGGCAATGTTGATTTTGTTAGAAGTGGGTTGTTCATGATATGTTATTCGTTGGATTATTTTTAAACTATGAGCAAAGATAACGAAATAATAAACTATATTTTATGAATGTTGTTTTATTTCATCAATTCTTTGCGTGTCTCTTTATCGAATTTTTCTATCGAGTATCGTAACATGGTTCTTGGCATAATTGCTTTGTGCTCTCTTACGAAATCGTATAGTCGTTCTGTGTCGCGTTTGCCTGCTTCTCGCAGCATCCATCCTATTGCCTTGTGCATCAAATCATGTCTGTGATGCATCATCTTTATGGATAGGTTGTAAGTGTCGTCTAAGTCATGGTTTCTGATGAATGTCAAAGTCGAAACTATTGAAATTCTGTTGTCCCAGAGCAAATCGCTTTCTGCTAACTTATAAAGTATATCGCGATTTTTGTGTAAAAGGTATCTTCCGACAATTTGCGGCGCACTTAAATCTACCAAATCCCAGTTGTTGATGCGATTCGTTTGAGATAGATAGAAATCGAATGTTTCTTTTGTGACTTCACTTTGGGACTTGTCGACAAGAATTAACAGCGCGCACATCCTCATCTCGTGCCAAGGACTATGTATCAATTCTTCAATGACTTCGAGACTGATGTCGTTGAAACTTTTTGCTACCTTTCTGATGTTAGGTACTGTTACGCCAAGAAATCTGTCGCCTTCCCCGTACTGACCTTTCCCTGTCTTGAAGAAACGTGGTAAGATGATTTTCTTTTCTTCATCAGAATGAGATGATAGTGTCTTATATATTTCTGTTGTCATATTCAACGTCTGTGATGTTTTATATGCAAAAATAAGAGATATTTTAATATGGTAATTATTACGTAGATTTAGGCGTTTAAATGTTTTTTTGCAAGATTTATGAATTCCTTTCTATAACTGATTTGTGAATTTCTGTAAGAAAATATTTTGAAAAAATTTCATTTTTCTGGGTTACAAATTGTCGTTTTTTTTTAATAATTTTGCTATGAACTCATTATATATCATATATATGTAGGTTCTTGTTTAACTTAAAAATATTGATATGTCAAAGACATTTGAAACCAATGCAGAGAAAGCGTTGACAATGGCATCTTGCCTTAAAAGACACTTTAATGAGGTAGAACATTTGGGTGTAAGCAGAGAAATTCTAAACAAGCTTGAAAGTAATGCAAAGCGTGCTATCGAGATGAATCGCGAAGTTGATAATCTAAGAGAGACGGTCTCTGAGAAATTGCATAAAGCGAATGACAAACTCAAGGAAGTGAAAGACCTTGCGATGAATTATCGTAAGATGGTAAAGATGAATTTTCCACAAGAGAAGTGGGAACGTTATGGTATTATGGATAAGAGGTAAACTTTATCGAAATATCTAACTTTTTACCATCGTCCTTTCTCTGAAATCTGAGAAAGGACGATTTTTGTAAAAGATGATTTTGTATATTTGTAGATTAAATAAAATTAATTCTGAAAAATTTGAAGATTCCGCAATGGAAGATCTATAATCATATAAATGAAAGTTCTGCTTTTAATATCATTCTTTATAGTTGCAATTGTTTGGATTTACATTGGTGTAAATCGAGCCAAAATAATTGGAAATATTGGCGAGAGAAAAATATCGTTACGATTACATTTGCTGCCGACGGAATATTATCTGCTTGATGATGTATATCTTAAAGTGAATGAGAATTATGTTCAGATTGATCATATTGTTGTCTCAAAATATGGAATATTTGTTATCGAGACTAAGAATATGAAAGGCTGGATTTTTGGAACTGACAAATCTGAATATTGGACCAAAAATATGTACGGTAAGAAGTATTCGTTTCGTAATCCATTGAAACAAAATTATTACCATGTTAAAACACTTCAAACTTTGTTGAATATACCTCAGAATAAGTTTGTTCCAATAGTTGTCTTTATGAAGGGAGCTTCACTGAAATGTAAGACGGACGGAATAGTTACTACTTATAGGAAATTGATAAGAGTTGTTCGCAATTATAAAGAAATTGTTTTCGATGATAATGAAGTACAACGTATTATATATGTATTGACAGAATCATCAATCAAAGATAGAAAGCATAAGAAAGAGCATGTCAATAAGGTAAAGCAGACTATAGCTGTACGAGATGTGAAAATTAAGTCTGGCATTTGTCCGCGATGTAACGGAAAACTCGTTGAAAGAGATGGTGAATATGGGCGATTTCTTGGTTGCAGTAACTATCCAAATTGTAAGTTTACTAAAAGTTTGTAAAAACCTTTCTCATATCATGAAAACTCTGAAAATCACTGTGATACGCATGGCTCGTTATGACGACCTTATGGCGCAATATGAAAATCCGATAGAGCATACCTGCGATTTGAAGCTCGGACAGACTTTCATCGTTAAAAATGCTCAAAAACCTGAGGGACTGTGCGATAGCGCATGGGAGACTTTGCTGCCTTTCGTCAAAGAACTCGCTGAAGGCGGCGGTAATTTCTTCGACGGATGGATGAAGAATCCTCATTCTGCCATGCTTTCTTGTAACGACGGTTTTCGTCCGGTAAGTTTTTATGTTGAAGTTGTTGAATGATTTTTTATGAAAGACATTAAAATTAGAAAGGCTACCAAAGACGACGTTTCTCTGATAGCGGAAGTCGTGGCGATGGCAATTGGCGATGACATCGCAACTTATTATTGTGGTGAGAATTATCATCAGGTTTTAAAGGAGTTGGCTTCCATGGAAACCT
>SUWU01000060.1 GCA_015061295.1 Lentimicrobiaceae bacterium | reverse complement strand
TTTTATCAAGTTTGGAAAGAATCACAGCACGTGTCTGATTGCACGGATATTCCTTATCTTCAACGTAGTTCCAGCGATACGGATAGTGATCTTTACCCTTTTCTTTTTTGAATTTAAAATACGAATTTAGCAATGTATCCTGCTTTATCGTTGAACGGTCATTAAGCCAATCGAAGAGAGCGACATAGTCATCTTCTGTTTTCAGTAATTCATCAGTAACATCAACATCTGTTTGGAGTTTTCCTGATGATACATTTCCGAACAAATCTAACTGTCCATCGCTGATAGTCCTTTCCCTCTGATAAATCCTCAGATTATGAACAAATTGCCATAATCGGAATTCCTGAAACAGAGGATTCGATTTCGCGATGCACTTTATCGGATACTCATTGCCGTCTTTGTCGAAATGCGATTCATAAGGGCAATCGCTTATCAACGACTTCTTGCTTTTCAATGGTCGTTGATAAAATAAAATATCATTGATAAATAAGTTAGCAAAATCAGGTTTTGCAATATTGTTACGATGTGCTTCGTTCTTTGGATATAGTTCTTCGATGCAAGCCTTATAAAGATTCTCGTCCTGAAGTTCAGGAATCAAATCCTTCTGTACAGCAAGAATCTGATTTAATTCTTCCTTATAATACTTGCGTTCAACGGTCCGAACAAGTTTGCCAATTATTTTCTGATCTGGATTAGTGAGCAAAGCGTCATATATGTAACAACCAATAGTCTTTTTGCTATTGTTAATATCAAACTCGGTCTTCTTTTTGAGTAAGATCCAATCGTCCTCTTTGGGAGCACGGAACGAATACTTGATGTTGCCATCTTTATCTTTCTTTGGTGTTCCATCTTTTTCAAGGTCTGTTGTTACAATAAATTCTTTGACTTTGCCCTCCCAATCCAACGGAATGCGACTCGATCGTCTGTAAACCATTCCGTTTTCAAGATAGACATTATACCAAACGTCATCTCCCTTTTTCTCATCGGTTGCTTCAACACGAACAACTTTTTGTGCTAAAAATTCAACCAATTTATCTACATTCTCCTCCTCTTCTTCTCCGCGAAGTTGATAATATCCACGTTTTTGATTAAACTGAAGCAGAATCCAAGCTAGTTCTTCTTTTGTCAATCTCTGAGACAAAGCCTTCTTTCGCAAATAGTATATAGTCCAGTCGTATGGCACTTTTTTACCGTCGGCTACAAGTTGTTGTTGATTCTTCGCAAAATCATCAAGCATCTCGTTGAACGAGTCTTTGAAAATAAACTCAAATTTGCCATCAGTTCCTTTTCTCCAGGCTAACTTCGGTTCGCTTTCATCTGTGAATTTACCATACGAATCAATTTTTTCGGCATAATGTTCTGGCAAGAAGTCCATCAGTTTCAACACACGCAGAAGTCGTTCTCGGCGCAACAGATAACGTTCTAACAAACGGCGCGTACCGCGTTTATCTGTTCTATCTTTTGTTTGCGATTTCGTATTGCCTCTATCAAAATCACCGAGTACACCTTCGTCCATTGGAATGATACGACTGCCCGACGCATTTATGCTTACCGGTTTCAAAAATGAAGTTTCGTTTTCACGAATCACCTCTTCCGCATTCACAACAGCCCATCCTATACTGTTTGTTCCTAAGTCTAAACCTAATATTCTCTTCATATATTTCGTTATTTTAATTTATTCATAACAAGACTTCAAAGTTATGTAAAAAAATATTTAGAAAAAACTATTATGTAGAGATATTTTTATATTTTTGCAGTACATAATTTAAGCGATTCACAATAAGGATTATTCCGTTGTGATAACATTTAAAGCGGGGTCTAAAGCCTCGCTTTCTTTATATATACAAAAAAAAATTCCGAGAAAATCTCTTTCCCCGGAATTGTTAATTGTTAATTGTCAATTGTTAACTCATGAGACGCACCAATTACATCTCTTTAATTTTCATCGGTGTAATGTGTCACGTCTCTACGAAATTTGTCTCTTAACTTAATCCTTCGATGTTGCCGTTGACGATGTCGATATTACGTGCATGCGGGTCCTTAGGCAAGCCTGGCATTCGCATGATGTCGCCCATGATGACGACAATCATCTCAGCTCCATTGTTGATGATAATATCTCGTACGTTAAGGTCGAAGTCTTTCGCAACTCCGTAGGCTTTAGGATCTGCCGAGAACGAGTATTGCGTCTTGGCAATACAGATTGGATAGTGTGAGATTCCCAACGACTCAATCTGCTTGATTTTCTTGAGTGCAATAATAGAATATGCAACGTCTTTAGCACCGTAGATTTGCTTTGTCACCTTATCGATCTTTGTGCGTACTGAATCTTCATTATCATAGATAAACTTAAGTGGTTCTGATGGTGATTTTTCTATTGTATCCACGACGAGTCTTGCAAGTTCTTCAGCTCCTTTGCCGCCATCGGCAAAGACGTTGTTCATACAGAACCCCACTCCTATCTCACGACAATGTTCTGCTACCAATGCAATCTCTTCATCGGTGTCGCTCTCGAACTTATTGAATGTCACGATGACATTCTGACCGAAACGTCTTATATTCTCTATGTGTTTGTCTAAATTCTGGAGGCCGTTCTTCAAACCCTCAATGTTCTGTTCCTTGATTTTGTCTTCCGGAACACCGCCGTGAAGTTTCAAGCTCTGCGCTGTAGCGATGATGACTGTAAGTTTTGGCGAGAGTCCTGCCTTACGACATTTGATATCGTAGAATTTCTCCGCTCCGAGGTCTGCACCGAAACCGGCTTCTGTGATAACGTAGTCACCGTAGCTGAGCGCCATTTTCGTGGCTACAAGAGAGTTACAGCCATGTGCGATGTTAGCGAAAGGACCGCCATGAACGATAGCTGGCGTATTTTCTGTTGTCTGTACAAGGTTTGGTTGTATAGCATCTTTCAAAAGCACAGTGATTGCACCTGCGATACCGAGGTCGTTAACCGTCAGAGGTTTGTCTTCGTATGTGTATCCTAAGAGGATGTTACCTACGCGACGTTTGAGGTCATCAAGGTCAGTAGCGAGACACAAAATCGCCATTATCTCTGATGCCGGAGTGATGTCGAAGCCGCTTTCTGCAGGAAGTCCGTTGGCAGAGCCGCCGAGACCTGTTACAATGTTACGCAGACTTCTGTCATTGACATCGAGCACGCGTTTCCATTTAACTTCTTTAAGCGCAAGGCCTGTCTTTCTATTATGATAGATGTAGTTGTCTAACAGCGCTGTAATCATGTTGTGAGCTGACGTTATTGCGTGGAAGTCGCCTGTGAAGTGAAGGTTGATGTTCTCCATGGGTAAAACCTGCGAGTAACCGCCACCTGCTGCTCCGCCTTTCATACCGAAACATGGACCGAGCGACGGCTCACGAAGCGCGACGATTGCCTTCTTGCCAATTTTGTTAAGACCCAACGAGAGTCCGATAGAAACCGTTGTCTTACCGATACCTGCCTTTGTAGGAGTGATAGCCGTAACAAGGATTAGGTTGCTTTTCTTTACCTTCTCTTCATCGATGAGAGAGAGCGGAAGTTTGGCAATATATTTACCATAATTATTAATTTCATCTGAAGGTATTCCGATGTTATTAGCAATATCCTCTATTTTTTTAAGAGAGGTTTCTCTTGCTATTTCAATGTCTGATTTCATATTCAAAATGTTATAAGTTGTTTTTAAATATAATTTATTTAATATGTTGGTTTAGCAAAGATACGAAAAAATTAGGAATCAGGAGTTAGGAATGAGGGATTATTTTAGAGTCAGCAGAATATCCCGTAGAGTCA
>SUWU01000059.1 GCA_015061295.1 Lentimicrobiaceae bacterium | reverse complement strand
AAATTCATCAAGATTCATTAACAATCTTGCCGCTGATATGCTCAATATCTAATCGCAGCATAATGGTGCTTGATGACAAATTCTTGATTTCGTTTTCTATATAATCGATGTCAGATGTGAATTTCTTACAGAAGTTAACCATAATATCATGAGGCCATTCTTCGATTATACTTATTCTACCAAAGACTATAACGCTCCTGATATTCAACGACCAATGTCCGTCTTTGTGGAAACCTTCGTCATAAACGCAAAATGACACTTTGTCATTCTTTTTTATCGCATCTATCTTATGACCATATTTCCCGCTATGAAAATATATCTTGTTGTCTTCTTCCTTATAATAAAAATCCATCGGCAAAGCGTATGGATATCCTTCGTCCCCAATGACCGACAACACGCCTCTCTTCTCATTGATAAGAAGTTCGAGACACTCTTCCTTAGAAAGCCGCTGCTTCTCTCTTGTTAATTTTCTGAACATAATTTTTAATTATTTAACATACAACCGTCAAAACTAAAGACCCAACTTTCAATTTTCCATTTTCAGTTTGATTTGGGCGTTCCGGCTATCGCCGTCGGGCTTTCCGCTATATCTTTGCTCGCTAAACTGGGAACGGAATCTGGGACCAGAAATTGGAAATGGTATCAAATCCCATCCCCAAAACTCGTTCCCGATATCCGCTCGCAAAGGATGCCGCTTCAATCCCTAACGCTGTCTTTAAGTCACCAAGTCTCTGAGTCACCAAGTCAATTGTTCATTGTTCATTGTTCATTGTCAATTAATCTTCACTTTCTTCAGATTAAGCATATTAGTAGGATTACTTCCTAAGCCTTCTACATTCTTATTGACAAATCTCAAGACTTCATCATAAAACAAAATCACAACAGGAGCTTCTGTCATCATCAGACTGTCCATCTCATGATAGATTCTCGCTCTTTCTTCAATATCATTACAAGTCAGCGACTTATAATAAAGCTCATCGAATTTCGCATTGGAATAATGTGTGTAGTTAGGACCTTGCGGAGTGAAGTTGTTAGTCGTAAAAAGCGAGAGATAATTCTCCGCATCGGGATAATCTGCCACCCAAGAAGAACGGAAGAAAGGAAGATTTCCGTTAGCGCGTTTCTCTCTCAACGCCGCTGGCATCATCTCCTCCACCTTACAGTTCAAACCGACCTCAGTCAAAGCCGACTGCACGAACTTCGCTATGTCGATATAATCCTGCGTGGTATAAAGCTTCAACTCATAACCAAGCAAGTCGTTGTCCTTCAGAAGCTGCTCCGCCTTTTTAGGATTATACGGATAGCCGATGGTTTGAGATGGGACTCGGGAACGGGACTCGGGAACGGGACTCGAAAACGGAACACCCTGCTCCCAATCCCTAGTTCCCTGTTCCCAAGCTCCTGGTAATCCCACCGGAATGATTCCGTAATTTCCAGGCGTACCGATTCCGTTACGTAAATATCGCAGCATCTTCTCTCTGTCGATGGAATAGCTTACAGCTTGTCGCAAGGCGAGGCTTCTTTCCTCACCCAAAGTATCGTTCTCACCAAGGAAGAAAGCGAGATATTCGGTATTGAGATAAGGCTCTCTTATAAGGTAAATGTCGTCTTCATATTCCTGACGAAGCTGTCCGTCTCGCGTCAATAATTCATCTTTATAACGAGCGTCGATTCCCGACATAAAATCGAACTTACCTTTCACAAACTCCATGAACGCCACCTGCTTGTCGATGATGAAACTTATTGAGACCGCATCTAAGTATGGAAGTCGCTCCTCTCCTATCTTCTCAAAATAATTAGGATTTTTTCTAAAAACTAACTTCACGCCTTCTTTCCAATATTGATATTTAAAAGGTCCGGTTCCTACAGGATGTCGCCCGAATTCTGTCCCATAAAAATCGACGGCTTCATGAGGAACGACAGAAGCATACGTCATCGACAATATTCCGAGAAAAGCAGGAAAAGGCTGTGCAAGTTCTATCTTTAATATTGTATCGTTAATTGCTTCAAAGGCATACTTTGGCTGTTGGCTGTTGGCTATTGGCTGTTGTCTTTTATTCACATTTGAAAAAATCCAGCTGCCAGACGAGTTGAGTTTTCTATCTAAAACACGATTGAAAGAATACACGAAATCATGAGCGGTAACTTTTCGAGTAGACGCATACCCAATGCCTGTTGTCTTTAAAAAACATTCGTCTTCATGAAAATAAACATCGTCTCTTAACACAAAGGTGTAGGTCATTCCATCATCGCTGATATTCCACGACTTAGCTATTGCAGGCACTACATTCATCTCGTCATCGAAGGCGACGAGTCCGTTGAAAATCTGATTACACGCCCAGATATGAGGAAGGTCTTTGGCATAGATCGGGTCTAATGTCAATATTCCCGCCGACTCGTTATACTTAAAAATTTTTAAGTCTTCATCATGAGAATTATCTCTTCCGCAAGAGGAGAAAAGAAGAATTAACAATGTACAATGTAGAATTAACAATTGAAAATTGTGGTTTATAGCACTTTTAGACATTAGACTTTTAACTTTAGACATCATTTACACTCTATCACAATTTCATTCTTTATAGTATAATCGTAGTCCTCATCGTAAATCGTTGCGACACAATCTCTGCTGTAAGAGTATTTTTTCTTTTCTCCTGGAGTGATAGTGTCAAACACCGATGAATTGCCTTCGACGAATTCGCTCGAGACAAGATATTCAATCTTTTCTGTATCGACAGACTTTATCGTAAACATAGGTAAAGTTGGATACTTGTAATTTGCTTTATCGAATTTCACAAAGGTCTTATCTGAAACTATATATTCTCCGATTTTAGCTTTCATCAAGCTGATGACTTGATTATTATAATCGAATCCGCTCAATTTTATCTTGATAAGGAGTAACGGCATTGAGATATTCACCTTTCTGATGGTATCCATCAGTAGATTGTTATCTTTCCATTCTGCTTTAAAACTTCCGCCATCGGCAAAAGTAAATATTCCTTCACCATTTCTATCTCCAGATTTCCATTGACATTCCAGCACATCACCATTTTCGTATTTCCAAATGCCATAACCCTCACGCTTATCGTTCAACCAATCTCCCTCGTACATCTTATCTTTATTTCTTCCATACCAGCAAATTCCCTTACCACAACGTTTGTCATCTTTCCACTCGCCTTCGTATCTCTCCAGAGGAAATGTTCCTTTATCCCAACTCAAGGTATATTCACCAAAGCCATGACGCTGACCATCTTTCCATTCGCCATTATAAGTCATATATGTAACATTACTATAATTCGTCAGCTTTCCTTTTCCGTTTGGCAAGTCATTCTCCCAATCGCCACAATACTCCATCACACCATTACCATTTTGATAATATTCCATCTTACCTTGTCCCGATTTCACGCCATTCTTCCAATGGCCTCTATATAGCTTATACGATACCAGATATTCCTGCCATTGGCTATAGGCTTGTTTCTTGAACTTCATTACGCCACTACCATGAGGTAATCCTTGCTCATTCACTTCGCCTTCGTAACAATCACCATTAGGATAATTAATTATAGTTTTCATAATCTTTTATGTTATATCAATTCACCTACAAAGGTAACAAAACTATATTGATTCATCAATACACAAATAAAAAAATTCCAAGAAAATTCTTCTCTGACAAATTTTAGATAAAAAAATCCCGAGACTTCGTTAATCTCGGGATTTGAAATTGTTTTTCTACTCGAATTTTATTTCTCTTTGACGGCTTCTAATTTAGTCTTGGCTGCTTCAAGTCTTTTGTTGGCTGCTTCAAGTTCTTGTTCCTGCTCTTTTCTCATCTCAGCTGTTCTGACCGAC
>SUWU01000037.1 GCA_015061295.1 Lentimicrobiaceae bacterium | reverse complement strand
CCGTGATGCTGTATTTGTACTCGTCAAGCATATAGCCGCCGTTGTCTTCTATGTTTCTCTCAATGGCAACACGAAGGTTGTCAATGATATACTCTGTGTCCATCCACATGGCTTGTTGGTTCAAATCGACTTTGTTGAATATCAATATCAGTTTTTGTTTCAATAAATTAACATTAGAGATGATAAGTCTTGCTGAGTTGAAAAAATTGTCTGAACTTAGGTCGAGGATTCCTAATATGATGTCGGCCTCTGAGATCTTCTTGAAGGCACGTTCTATACCGATTTTTTCAATGGTGTCGTCGGTTTCTCTGATGCCAGCAGTGTCTATAAATCTGAAAGTCTTACCATCTATATTCAACGTTTCTTCTATGGTGTCGCGTGTAGTTCCTGCTATGTCTGAAACGATAGCTCTCTCTTCACCGAGAAAAGCGTTAAGAATGGTACTCTTACCTGCATTGGTATCACCGACTATGGCAACAGGAATACCTCTTTTTATAGTGTTGCCAAGTCTAAAAGAATCAGTGAGTTTCTTTATTTTCTCTGATGCTTCATCAACTAAATTGTTTAGTTTTGTTCTATCTGCAAACTCCACATCTTCTTCGCCAAAGTCGAGTTCGAGTTCCATCAATGATGTTAGATCTAACAATTTGCTTCTTAACGACTGAAGCTCTTTAGAGAAGCCACCTCTAAGTTGATTTATAGCGATACGATGTTCAGCTTCGCTTTGTGAAGAGATAAGGTCGGCAACAGCTTCAGCTTGAGTAAGATCCATCTTGCCATTGACAAAAGCCCTCATAGTATATTCTCCAGCTTCGGCTAAACGCGCACCTTCTTGTATCAATATCTCTAAGATCTTATTCTGTATATACTGCGAACCGTGACAGACGATCTCAACAGAATCTTCTCCTGTATAGGAATGCGGAGCTTTGAAAAATGTTATCATCACGTCATCGATGGCTTTTCTTTCTCTATCAATGAAAATTCCGTAATACATTTTGTTAGGAATAATATCATTGATTGTCATATTTTTACCTTTTCTTAAAAAATGTAATATCGCGATATTGTGACTATCAATACCCGACATTCGTATCATAGAGACAGCTGCGGTGCCTGATGCTGTGGCGATGGCGCAAATAGTATCTTTTTTCAATATACTCATATCTTATTATCTTGTTAAATATAATTCAACTTCTTCAGCTTCAATGTTTTTTGTGATGATTTTTCTTTCTTTATCAAGAACGAATATTGATGGAACATTCATGATGTCGTAGCGAGTGACAATCTCATGATTTGCAATCTCATCGGTGATGTTAATTGTAACAAACTCAATATTTTTGTATTTGTCCTCAATCAGAGATAATATTCTTTTTGCTTTATGACATTTCTGACAATCAGTTTTATAGAATAGAACAATAACATTTTCTTTTTCGATGTCTTTTAATGATGTAGTATCACCGTTTTTATTGATATAATCGATGTTAGGCATTGATTTTCCAATGGTTATATCTCTTAAAATATCAGCTCTTTTAACGATTCTATCTCTTATGTTAGGCGTTAAATTCTCGATTTCTAATTTTGAGAAGTAATTATCGACGAGGTGGATGAAAGTATTTTCGTGTTTTAGATCATCATGAATAAAATATCTTGAATACATATTCCACAAGATATAATCTCTAACATCTTGACAATTATAGACTTTTTTTATGATGTTGTCAATTTTGTCACAAGTATATTCTGATGATTCCGAGGCAATGATATGGTTGAAATAATCGTCTAACTTGTTTTTGAGGAGATGAGAGTTCAGGATGCGTCTGTCGCATAGTGGAATTTCGTCAAAATAATGTTCCATTATATAATTCTTTGACTTTGCTACATCATTTTTAATCTGTTCAGGAACTATAATTTTTTCAATAAATTTTATATAAGTATTTAAGAATGAATTATTTTTCTTAATCTTTGATTCTTGATATTTATAAAGGAGACATGATAAAGAATCTATTTTGTTCTTATTATCTATATTATAATCTATCTCACTTTCTAAAGCCTTGATATACAAGCTATAATGTATTGTTTTTGCATAGATGTCGAAGTAATCAGAAGTGACTTTACATCCTTTGACTTTGTATGTGTTGACATCCATTAGATTATCGATTTTTAGTGAGAATTTTTGGTCTTTATCGATTAGTATTTCAAGGAGAGGATTTTTTTTCTTGTCTGCAATAACGTAAATGCCTTCTTCGTATTTATTTTTGTTTTTAATGATGTAATTATCTGAGTTAGAGCAGCTATCTATTGTTGAGATGATTTTGTCACCTTTGTATTTCAGGAGATAATATACACTATCTACATTATCTTCAATACTTAACTTTATCTTAACCTGTGACGATAAAGAGAGAGATGATAATAGTATCAACGTTAATAAAAATTTGCTCTTTTTTATTATCATGCTTTAAAAAAGTTAAAAAGTGTTAAAAACACAACAAAGATAACTAAAATATCATTTTACGTTGCGGGAATAATATTAAATTTGCGGAGTAAAAACCAAAATAGAAACTAAGCCATGAAAAAGGTTTCATTATTTATATTTTTGATTTTTTCGTTTTCTGCCATTTCGCAGGATGACGATGTGTTGAGAGTGGCGTTTTGGAACTTGGAGAATTTCTTTGATCCATTTGTCGATAGTACTAAGATGTATAATGAATATACGCCTCAAGGTGCTCAGCGATGGACGCTTACGCGTTTTTATAAGAAGCGTAACAATCTGTACAAGGCGATATTATCGTTTTCTGATAATAGAGCGTTAGGACTTCTTGGTTTATGTGAGGTGGAGAATACATTTGTAACTACCATGTTGTTTCAAGATACGCCACTCAAGAGACACAATTACAGATGTGTTCATTATGAGAGTAGAGATAGGAGAGGTATAGATGTTGCTTTAATGTATTCTATTGATAAACTTACGCTTATATATAGTGAGGCGTTTAGTATTAAAGATAACTTAAATAAACATTATCGTTCTCGAGACATTTTGTATGCCAAGTTTTGTTGTAAAGGAAATGATACATTGCATTGTTTTGTCAATCACTGGCCGTCACGTTATGGAGGAGAACGAGAAACGATTTATCATAGGTGTGTTGCGGCAAGACACCTACGAGGTAAGATAGATTCTATTATAAGAGTCAGTGGGGAGATACCTAAGATAATTGTTATGGGCGATTTCAACGACACGCCTTATGATAAAAGCATTGTCGATGTTTTAAAGTCTGTTCCATGTGAAGATGCGATGGAAGAAGATACCTTAATAAATTTGTTTTCTGATAATAAAATGCTTGGCTTTGAAGGAACTTTGAAGCATAAATATAGTTGGCAGACTTTTGATCAGATTATGATTTCAAAGACGCTACTACATAATAAAAAATCGTTGCATTACAAAGATAAGTCGGCAACGATATTTCATGAGAATTTTCTTTTTATAGATGATGATGCCTATGGCGGCAAGAAACTATTTAGGACTTATGTGGGACCTAAATATCATGGTGGTTACAGTGATCATCTGCCTGTTTATATAGATTTGATAGATGATGGATAATCAATAAGTTTTAGGATTGCGTTTACATATTGTTTTGAAATCGCAGAACGTACATTTTTTCTCATCGTCGGTTTGTTTGAATGAGATTTTCTCATTGAGTATTTCAGAGAAGATATCTTTAAACAAGGTGTCGCAGTTTTCTATGAAATTGTCGTCATCGAATGCTTCGCTATTATTATTAAGTGTAAAGATACCGTTGCTGAGTTTTCGCAAACCAATGATACCAGGCTCTATAGTTATATTTTTTAAGTTAATATTTGGATGTTCTTTGACATATAGATATTTATATATTATCAATTGTAATGACTTCGCACTAAGTTTGTCTAACGTAGATGCATCTTTGTTGACAATCATATCGTCATCTTTAACGGAACCACTTTTGTAATCCAGAACACGTATTGTGTTATCAATCATATCTATTCTGTCGGCGCGTCCTGATAGTTTTACGTTGGTTTCATTTACGTAGAAGTAATGGATCATTTCTTTTTCCAATTCTAGAATTGATATGTTATTGTCTTTTAATTGTTCTCTTTCAAAATTGATAAAATTGTTTATGAGTTTCTCCATTATCATTTTGTTGAGATAATTAAAACCTGTATCAGGCAATCCGTTAGGGAATTTGTTTTTTGTTAGGGCGTTATGATGAGATTCCTTTAGGTGTCTGTCAACAACTTCGTTGAAGATGTCACTGGTAATCTCATCTTTGCCGAAGTGTTCATATAGATTTTGGAAAGTGTCGTGTATTATACTTCCTATAACATTGCTTTGTATTACTTCGTCAGTGGTGTTATCTTTTATTTTTTCGATGAATTTAAGATAAAATTGGAGACTGCAATTTAGGTAGCAAGACATAGATGTTGGAGATAGGCCGGGACCTTCTGTTAGCATATGTTTTATCTTTTTTATTATATCATCATTTTTTTTGACTTCAATGATTGAGGTGTCGTTAATTTTAAAATCAGGTGCTTTATATGTTATCTCGTTGATTTTAATTTTATTATTTTTATTTGGTAGCTCATTTAGTAATTGAAGTATAAAACGACTAGCTTCACCTTCACCCATTGCATCTGCTAAAGTGTTGTAATAAATGTTGATAGTAGAAGCGTTTTGTAGTAATCTGTAGAAGTGATATGCGTAAACGGCTTGCTTGTTTTTATATGTTGGTAACTTATATACGATACGTAAGTCGTATGGTATTAAGCTATTATTATTTTTTGATTGTGGTAATATTCCCTCATTGACACTGAGTATATGAAGCGTGTCAAAGTCTAGATTTCTCGTTTCAAGAAGTCCCATTATTTGCAAGCCATCTCGTGTACCCTCAAGATTTATATTTGTTTCGAGAGCGGTCTGAACGTAGAGTGTTTTTATGTCGATAATATTGATATGTTGCTCATATTTGTTCAATAATCTGCCTATTTTGTTGATAATCTTTGTGGCAGAGCTGAGTTGGTTGTTAATGAAGTTGTTGTTGTCTTTATCGCAAGTTAGCTGATATATAATCATTATCACTTCTTTGAGTGTGTTGATGCAGTCGTGAGAAGAATGCCATTTTTTGGAGATAGCTACTAAAAATTTATAAACATTGTCATTATTACTGAGAGCATCGAAATCGTTGATACTGATATAATATGTTGATTTACTCAGATGTTCTTTCTTCCATTTATATATAACTCTTAGTTCATCTTTAGAGAATATGTATTTGACGAAGTCGCTGTCAATAATTTTGAGTAATGACCAGAAGTATATTTTATCGTTGTTTATATTTTCTTGTAGATAGAATAAATTTGTGATAAAGTTGTTAAGGATAGTTTGTGAATATGGGAATCCCATAGTAACTTGAATGTTAGAGTATTTTTTAGGCAAGGAGTTTAGAACAGGTATTAAGAGAGTTTCATCGGCAAGGACAATTGCCTCATTGATATTTGATGTTGAATTATAATCTTTACTTTCATTATTTAATTGTAGTTGTAATGCGTTGGCTTGAATAGAATTACCAGATACAGATATTATATTTATTAGTTTCTCATTGCTTAGTCCGTTACTGATAAATTTTGGTGTCATTGTAGGATGTTTATCAAAAAATATTCTTGCAAACAATCCTGCTTCTTGGGTAGTATCTTCAAAATAGTATTTATCTAAATCCCATAAAAGTACAGCTTTATTTGATTCAACAAGTCGCACGATGACATCCTCTTCTGTTTTTGTCATAGCATTAAAGCCAGCAAAGATTATTTTTTTGTCACCAATGACATCAAATATTTTATCTTTTAGATCGTTTGTTTTTCTGCTGATCAAACCGTAGTAACCGCAGTTGTTATTTAACAGTGTGTCTCTTAATGTTTTGTAATAAGCATGTAATGAAGTGAAAAACTTTATGTAAGACGATTCTATCTCTTTGTTTATATCAGGAGTCCACATTTCGAGTTTCTTCACATCCTTAAGATGGTTAAACAACTTTTCTGCATCGATGTCATACTGGTCGATTTCATCAAAATCTTTAAGCATCTGAGAAGCAATGCCAAAGATGTTGTTGTTAACATCATTTAAACCATTGTTATTGATGATATTTATCAATTCATAAACAAGGTCGATGTTGTCTATCATCTGAAGTTCACTCCATAAGGTCATGGCTTCTTGTATTGATAGCATTTGAGGTAGCCAAATGTCGATATTACTTTCACGGAAGAGACGCGATAATTCGCTTCTAAGATTTAGAGCGGCACGTTTATTAGGAAATACCACTATTATGGAATCATTCTTTAAGTCGTAATTATCAACGATATAATGTGCTATTTTTGAGATAAAAGCCATGATGAAGCCTCCTTAAGTTGCTCTTGAGTTCCTAAATCGAACCAATAATTGTTTTGTATTAACTTTGATTTTACGTTATTAGATTTTGCAATTTCTTTGTATAAATCGAAGATATAGCATTTTTTTAATGTCAAATTGGAGAAATATTTAGGTTTTATAAGGTGTAATCCGCTAAAAGAAAGGAATTTGAAATCGTTCTGAATGTTGATGCCTCCATCATATTCTTTGGTCTCAATATTATATCGACCGACAAAATTATCGTTATTATCGAATACCAATTTTCTTTTATTGTTGCGTTCTTGAGTTAGAAGCCAGGCAGAATCTTCCGATTTGATAAAATTGTCGTAAACAGATCTGAAATCTATATCTGTTATTATATCGACATTATGTATCAGAACAGCATTGCTTTTGATGAAGTAGGGGAGTGCCTTTAAGATTCCGCCTCCGGTATCATAAAGCATTTCCCTCTCATCAGAAATATCTATCTCTATATTTTTATATTTCCTTGTCTCGAAGAAGTTTATAATCTGTTCTCCATAATGATGAATATTGATGACGAAGTGATTGAAACCTTGTTTAATAAGATTATCTATTACAATGTCGAGTATAGGACGACCATTTAGCATTACTAGAGCCTTCGGTTTATCATGTGTTAGTTCTTTCAATCGTGTACCTAAGCCTGCTGCCAAAATGAAGACGCTTCTTCTTTCATTGTTGTTCATAGATATAATTTTTATGTTGAATGGTATGATTTAAAACAATTCTTATCTGAGGGTATTTTTCGTGAATATATTCTGCGGTTTTTTGTGCGAGATATACCGAGCGATGTTGTCCTCCTGTGCAGCCGAAGTTGACCGATAGATTCTTGAAGTCTCTCTGTAGATAATTGTCGATAGACTGAGATACAATAGAATAGACATTGTTAAGGAAATTGTTGACTTCTGTTTTCTTGTTTAGAAAATCTTGTACTTCTGCGTCTTCTCCTGTGAGTTTCTTATATTCAGTGTAGCGACCTGGATTGGGGAGAGCTCTACAGTCGAAGGCAAAACCGCCGCCGTTGCAGCTTTTGTCGAAGGGTATGCCGCCATTTTTATATGAGAAGCTATTAATAACTACAGTTAATGTATCGCTGTCGTGATGTTCATATTTCTCTATGATATTTTTTAATTGCGACAAAACAGACGATAGTTCTTGTAACTTGGTGGGAAGATTAAGATCCTCACTTAATAATGATATCTCTTTCAACGCATAAGGAATGCTTTCAATGAAATGCGATTTCTTTTGTATAAGACCTCTATATCCGTAAGCACCAAGTACTTGAAGCAATCTAATCAACACAAAGAGCTTATAATATTTGTCAAATTCTATTTCTTCCACATTAAGATAATAACTTAGTTTTTCTTTGTAATATGTTAATAATGTGTGTCTTAGTTTGTTGGGAATCTGAGCTTTGACTTGATAGAGTAGAGAAACGATGTCATATTGTAAAGGTCCTTTTCTTCCACCTTGATAATCAATGAAGAAAGTAGAATCGTCTTTTATCATGATATTTCTCGATTGAAAGTCGCGATACATGAAGAAATCGGAAGGAGCCTGCATAGCAATGTTGGCAAGTTCCATGAAGTCGGCGTTTAATTTTGTTTCATTGAAATGAATCTCTTCATTGACTTTGAGGAAATAATATTTGAAATAATTTAAGTCATCTAAAATAGATTGTTTGTCGAATGATGCTGTGGGATATGCTACAGAATAATCAAGTTTATTATGTCCTTTGATTTGAAAGTCAACAAGATTTGAGATGGCTTTTTTGTAGAGTTCTATTGTTGTTTCATCATAATGTTTGTTCTCAATACATTTTTTAACATAATCGAACAAAGAAATATCACCCAAATCTGATTGTATGTAAAGAGATTTGTCTTCACTTATGGCTAATATTTCAGGTACGGGTAATCCTATGTTTCTGAAGTGTTTAGAAAAAATGATGAATGCGTTATTCTCTTCTGTATTAGGGTTGTATGTAGCAATGAGAGATTTTTTATTGGTGTGTATCCTAAAGTAAATACGTGATGAACCTGATGCTGGTAGCATTGTGATATTACTGACATCTTCGGATAAATTCTTATTTATCAGATCGATTATAGAATTTTCTATAAAATTGGTAATTTTCATTGAAAATGATGTTAGGGACTACAAATTTACAACTTTTTAATTTCGCTTGTAAAAAAGGTAAAAATAATATAATTTTGCAATTCATTAAAAATATAACGAAGTAATAATTAAAATTTTGAATAACATGCATAATGATGAAAACATGGGCTTCGGCTCAAAAGCAGTTCACTCTGGAGCTATTGATTGTTTAGGTAGTGCAGTGACACCTATTTTCCAGACATCGACATTCCGTTTTAGAGATGTAGATCATGGAGCACGCTGTTTCTCTGGTGAGGAAGACGGATATATCTATACTCGTATTGGCAATCCATCTATCACAGAGTTGGAAGAAGCTGTCGCATCTTTAGAAGGTGGTTATGGCAGCGTGGCAGTCAGTTCTGGTATGGCTGCTGTTAATACAGTATATATGACATTTTTGTCGCAAGGTAAGCATTTGGTGGCACACAATTCATTATATGGACCTTCACGTGGCGTGATGGAAAGTATATATCCTAAATATGGTGTTGAGTCAACATTTGTTGATGCTACTAATGTTGAAAATGTTAAGAATGCTATTAAGGAAAATACAGCTTTGATATATCTTGAGACACCTGCTAATCCTACAATGGGTATCATGGATATAGAAGCTATATGCAAAATAGCTCACGAACGTAATATTCCTGTTTGTGTTGATAACACATTCTGTAGCCCTTATTTGCAACAACCATTTGCTCTTGGTGCTGATGTAGTGTTACATTCAATGACAAAATTCATCAACGGACATGCCGATATCGTTGGCGGTATTGTTGTTGCTAAAGAGAAAGAGAACTACACCAAGTTGCGTTCTATCATGGTTAATATGGGCTTTAACATGGATCCTCATCAAGCATGGTTGACACGTCGTGGCTTGAAGACATTGCCAATACGTATTGACAGAGCACAACAAAACGCTATGAAGGTGGCGGAATTTCTCGAGAATCACCCAAAAGTGGAATGGGTCTTATATCCTGGATTAAAATCACACCCTCAATATGAATTAGCACAACGTCAGATGAAAGGCCCAGGTGCAATGATTACATTCTGTCTTAAAGGAGGATTGGAAGCAGGTAAGAAAATGATGAATAATGTTCACCTTGCTTTACTCGCTGTTTCGTTGGGTGGAATAGAGACTTTGATACAGCATCCCGCAAGTATGACACACTCTAAACTCAGCAAGGAAGCACGTGAAAGTGCTGGAATAACAGATGGTTTGATACGTCTTGCAGTAGGTATAGAAAACCTCGAAGACATAATAGCAGACCTCTCAAATGCACTCGATAAAGCCTAATGATAGATAGAGACGTCACACAAAAATGACGTCTCTTATTTTTTGTTGACTTTTTTTATTCTTTTCTTTTCTTTACGTTAAATAATTTTTATCTTTGCAATTCGAAATGAAGTTAAAAGATAATTGTCTGATATAATTCATGATAATTACTTAGTATCAACCCTAATCAAAATCTCGCCATGAGATAGAGAATTAAAATTTAAAAATATGAATGCTAACGAACGTAAAAAAATTGTGAAGCTGATAGAGCCTAACATTTTACCTAATGCTGTCAGAATTAAAGTAACAGTGACAGAAGATGAAAATAATGTCGAAGAAACACAAGTAGTTGAAGAAACAGTGGAATTGATTGATGAGTTAGAAGTTTTAGATACTGTTGTTGATGATGACGATGATAATGAGGATAATGAAACTGACTACGATTTTTCTGAATATAACAAACTACAGTTGATAGAGATATTAGAAGAGACAGTACAGGATACGGACGTTGTAAAAATTAAAAATAAGATAACAGCGATAAAAACTGCTTTCACAAAGATTACCAAAGAGGAAAGAGAAAAAGAAATGGAGCAGTTTATCTTAGACGGTGGTGACAAAGATAGCTACGAATACAATGAAGATCCTCTTGAACTTCGTTTTAAATCTGTTTTCAACATTTATAAGGAAAATAAAGCTAAGTATAACGAGGCTCTTGAAGAACAAAAAAATATCAATCTCCAACAAAAAAATGCTATCCTTGAGGAATTGAAACAACTCATCAATTCAGAAGAGACACTGAAGAAAACTTATGATGAGTTCCGTTCGTTGCAAGATAGATGGAAAGAAATAGGTCAGGTGCCTGCAGGAGAGATAACAAACTTATGGCATAACTATCATTTCTTGGTGGAGAAGTTTTATGATAAAGTAAAAATCAATCGTGAGTTACGTGACTTAGACCTTAAGAAAAATTTAGAAGCTAAGATAGAATTATGCGAGAAAACAGAAGAGCTGCTCCTTGAGAAGTCGGTCACTAAAGCATTTAAACTTTTACAAAAATATCACGATGAGTGGAAAGAAATAGGTCCTGTCCCTCAAGAGAAGAAGGACGAGATATGGGAACGTTTCAAGAATACTACAGATAAGATAAATCAAATTCGTCGCGAACATTATTCTAAGATTCAAGACGAACAACAAGCCAACTATGATGCAAAATTAGCTATATGTGAAAAGATAGAGGAATTGTTGAACGATAATATCGGCAGCATCGGTGCTTGGCAGAAAAAATCTAATGACGTAAACGAACTCTTTAAAGTGTGGAAGACAATAGGTCCAGCTCAGAAGAAACAAAATGATGAGATTTGGAATCGCTTTAAAGGTTCGATGGATACTTTCTTCAGCAATAAGAAAGAGTTCTTTAGCAAGTTGAAAGAACAACAGTTGGAGAATTATAACAGAAAACTTCAGCTATGTGTTGAAGCAGAGGCTGTTCTTGAAAGTAAAGAATGGAAGAAATCGACAGAATATATCAAGAAGTTACAAGAGGAATGGAAGAAGATCGGTCCTGTGCCTAAACGTCATTCCGATAAAATATGGAAGCGCTTCCGTGCAGCATGTGATACTTTCTTCAAAAATAAATCAGAACACTTCAGCGGTATCAAAGGCGTAGAAGAAGAGAATCTAAGACTTAAGAGAGAACTTTTAGAACGTATCCAAGCATTTGAAATTAAAAAAGAACGCTCAGAAAATATGGAAGCTATAAAGGCTTTCCAAAGAGAATGGATGGCAATAGGTTATGTGCCTATGAAACATAAAGATGCTATTCAAAATGAATATCGTAAACTCATTGACGGCTTGTTCGACAAGATGAAGATAAGTGAGAATGAGTTGTCAACAATGGAATATCGCTCAATGGTTGAGGGCTTGAAAGAAGATCCAGAATCACGTGATAAGGTAAGAAGAGAACGTAATATGTTGAACAATAGAATAACAAAATTACGTGAAGAGATTACTGTCTTGGAGAATAACATAGGATTCTTCTCAAATAGCAAACAATCGGAGATTATGAAGGCTGAGTATGAGAAGAAGATTAACAGAGCCAAGAACGACCTTAAGGTCTTGGAAGCAAAATTAAAGATACTTAACGAGCAGTAAATATTTTTTAATCCAGAAGCTGCACTGTAAAAGGTGCAGCTTTTTTTTAATACAATATGGGAGCAAATACTTTCGGTACACATTTCTCACTGACAACTTTCGGAGAGTCGCATGGACCTGCTATAGGAGGTGTCATCGACGGTTGCCCAGCAGGTGTCGTTATAGATTTTAAGAAAATAGAAAGAGAACTTGAAAGAAGGAAGACAGGAAACGTAACGATAACATCACAACGTAAGGAACCCGATGAGGTGATCTATCTCTCTGGAATTTATGAAGGAAAGACATTAGGGACGCCTATAGCTTTTATGATAAAAAATAAAGACTCTCGCCCTGAGGATTACGATGAGATAAAAGATATATACCGACCCTCACATGCCGATTATACGTATCAACAGAAATATGGCTATCGAGATTATAGGGGCGGTGGCAGAAGCTCGGCACGTGCCTTGCTTCCATGCGTCGTGGCAGGGGCTATCGCAAAACAGATATTATCAATTTATGACATAACAATAAAATCGTATGTGACTCAGATTGGGAATGTTACGAAAGATAATATTACAGAGAATGAGGTGATAGAACTTTTAAAGTTAGTTAAAGAAGAAGGCGATAGCGTTGGAGCTAAACTACGTATAGAGATTGATAATGTGCCACTTGGAATAGGAGAGCCTTATTTTAAAAAACTTCAGTCACAGCTTGCACATGCAATGTTCAGTATCAATGCTGTAAAAGGATTTGAATATGGCGAAGGATTCCATGCTGCTGCTATGTGTGGCAGTGAATGTAATGACACGTTCTATAATGATAACGGCAAAATAAGAACAAAGACCAATCATTCTGGAGGAATACAAGGTGGCATATCTAATGGAGAACAGATCTACTTTAATGTCGCATTTAAACCAATTCCTACTATAATGCAGAAACAAATGACAGTAGATTGTGACGGTAATGAATTGGAATATATGGCAAAAGGACGTCATGATGTATGCGTTATTCCAAGGGTTATTCCTGTAGTGGAAGCAATGACAGCAATGGTAATCTTAGACTTATTACATAAATAAAAATACTTTAAATATTTTTTTAAATCATATGCAATAGTATAGAAAAAAATTGTATTTTTGCAGTGGGTAAGTCTTATACGACCAGCTCCTGTTGAATCCCCCAGGACCGGAAGGTAGCAAGGGTAGATGGTTGAGCGGTGCGATATTAGCTTACCCTTTTTTATATCTGATATGCTCATCGAACCTACATATACCACTAAACAATATTGGCTAACAATCCTTCTCTCTGGATTGACAATAGGAATTTTATCATCGGCAGTATATTTTCTCTTGTATTGGTTCTTGTATGTCAAACAATCGTTTTTGTTTTCTTTGCTTTATATCATTCCTTTATTAAGCTCAACAATCACATTAGTAGTCTTTAAACACAAATATGTCTGGAAGAACTTCTCTTATGGATCGGCTTTTCTGATGTCTTTCATGACAGGACTGCTATCGGCGATAATATTATCTTTAACATTATATGTCGCTTATTCTCAGGGTTTAGAATCAAGAATAGATTTATTCGATAATGGTAATACAAATATACAAGATATGATGTCGCCAAAGGCTATATCTTTGTCGATGTTTGTGATTAATGTAGTTTTATCGTTATTATACTCACTGATAATTGCTATCTTTGCAAAAAGAAAAAATAAAGAATAATGGATATTTCAGTTGTAATACCTCTTTTAAATGAAGAAGAATCGCTTCCAGAGTTAGAGTCGTGGATTAGACGTGTCATGGAAGAAAATAGATTCTCGTATGAGATAATATTCGTTGATGACGGTTCAACAGACTCTTCATGGAAAATAATTCAAGACCTTTCAAAGAATAATACCAACATACACGCTCTTCGCTTTAGAAGAAATTACGGCAAATCGCCAGCTCTTAACGAAGGCTTTAAAATAGCAGAAGGCGATGTCGTTATCACTATGGATGCCGACTTACAAGATAGTCCCGATGAGATACCAGAACTTTTTGATATGGTGAAAAATCAAGGTTATGACTTGGTGTCGGGCTGGAAGAAAAAACGTTACGACTCTAAATTCGCTAAAAATATTCCATCAAAGTTCTTTAACTTCACAACAAGACTGATGACAGGTATAAAGCTTCATGACTTTAACTGTGGTTTGAAAGCATATCGCAATGATGTTGTCAAAAATATTGAAGTCTATGGCGAGATGCACCGTTATATTCCTGTCATAGCTAAATCTGCTGGTTACAAGAAGATAGGAGAGAAGGTGGTTCATCATCAGAAGAGAAAATATGGTACTACAAAATTTGGAATGAGCCGCTTTGTGCGTGGTTATCTCGATCTTTTGACGATAACTTTTATTTCAAAATTTGGGAAACGTCCGATGCACTTCTTCGGAGGGCTAGGAACAATATTGTTTCTCGCAGGTTTTATCATGGGAATTTATCTCGCCGTGCAGAAAATATTCAACTCTGTTTATGGAATGACTGATAGACCCTTATTTTATCTGGCTCTGATATGTATGATAATTGGAACACAACTTTTCTTGACAGGCTTTATTGCAGAATTGATACAAACAAATTCACCGAATAAAAAACAATACGGAATATCAGATAGAATATAAAAGAATAGAGACGTCACATCGTGACGTCTCTATTCTTTAAGTGTAATAACTATTTTTAGAATCTATCTTCAAAATCTTCTATATCATAATCTTCATCTTCGATATCATATTCATCTTCAAACTCAGCAAACATGTCGTTCTCTTCATCCCAGTCGAAGTCGTCATCGAAGTTGTTCTCGTCAAAAGCATCAATTTCATTCATTTCTTCCATGAACTCAGCCAATTCGTCATCACTAAGTTCGTCTAAATCCTGAGTCAACAACTTATGATCTCGAGCCAATGACCTTAGTTCTTTCATAACTTCTGGCGATACATAAAAATCGTCATCATTCTCTTGACAGTAGTTGATGTATTTCGGGTCTTTTTCAAAAACCTCTGCTAAGGTCTCACCAGCATATTTGCCAGAAATAAACACAGAATCAATATCGTAAAATTTCATAATTCAAAAGTTTTAATTTCTCCAAAGATAAATCTTTTTTTTAAAAAAAGAGAACTTTTTAATTATTTTTTGAAAATAAAATATACAGCTAATACTAAGAATCCAAAACCAATGAGATGATTCCATCTTAATGTTTCGTTCTTAAATATCGTTATACTGATAATCATAAATACTGTTAAAGAAATAACTTCTTGAATGACTTTAAGTTGTACTAACGAAAATGGACCTCCGTTAATAGATGAACCTATTCTGTTGGCAGGTATCATAAAGGAATATTCAAAAAATGCCAATCCCCAACTGCATAATATTATAAGTATCAATGGCCAATCGGATATTATTTTCATCTCCGATAATTTAAGATTGCCATACCATGCAAATGTCATGAAAATGTTAGAAATAATTAACAATAAGACAGTGTAAAGACCTTTCATTTTAAATCAAATGTTTTATTTTCAATTTATTACAATAATATTATCTCTTCTTGTTAGAGTTTACAAATATCAGTATTTTTTGTGATTTAATTTTATTATTTTTGCAAAAAAAAGCATGATATGTCAATAGAAAACATCATCAAAGAATCGGTTGAAGTAAAACAAGAAATATTATCTGATACTGATTTTATAAAACGTATTGAGGTCGCTGCAAAGATATGTATTGACTCATTAAATAATGGAGGTAAGATACATTTCTGCGGGAATGGAGGCAGTGCCGCTGATGCTCAACATCTTGCTGCGGAATTGAGTGGCCGCTTCTACTACGACAGACCTCCTCTCAACGCAGAAGCGCTACACGTAAACTCCAGTTATCTCACCGCTGTCGCCAACGATTATTCCTTCGATTATATATATTCGAGAATGATAGAAGCCTCTGCTAAACAAGGCGATGTACTCTTCGCGATAAGTACTTCTGGCAATTCAAATAATATCATTAAAGCCATAGAAGCAGCTAAAGATAAAAATGTAAAAGTTGTTGGAATGACAGGCATGACAGGCGGTAAGATGGCAGAACTTTGTGATGTATTACTCAATGTTCCAACTACTTGCACACCAAGAATCCAAGAAGCTCATATCTTGATAGGACATATTATCTGCGAAATTATAGAATCAACAATATTCCCTAAATGATGGATTGGAAGAATACTATCGATAATGACTGGACATTGTTTCTCGATCGTGATGGCGTTATAAATGTCAGAATAATAGATGGTTATGTTACCAAAATAGAAGAGTTCGAGTTTCTTCCTGGTGTAATAGAAGCCTTTAAAATTTTCAAGAATAAATTTAATCGTATCATCGTAGTGACGAACCAGCAAGGTGTTGGGAAAGGTCTGATGACAGAAGATGATGTTAAAGAAGTTCATGACTTTATGATTAATGAGGTTGAGAATCATGATGGTAAGATAGATAAGGTTTATTTCTGTCCTCAACTGAAATCTGTTCCTGATAATTATAGGAAGCCAAGTCCCAAGATGGCTTATATGGCAAAGGAAGATTTTCCAGAGATAGATCTTTCAAAGTCAATAATGATCGGTGATATGAACTCTGATGTGGAGTTTGGAAAGAACGCTGGAATGATGACTGTCTTCATCGGAGATAATGAGTTGAAACTCATTCCAGATGGTCGGTTTAATTCTCTTTATGATTTTGCTAAAGTGATATAATATGGAGAATCTGATACTTATAGTCTTTGTGGCTTACACATTATTGATATTACTCGTGGCGCATCTGTCGTCAAGGAAATCTAATAACAACGCTTTTTTCACAGGTAACAGGAAGTCGCCATGGTTTGTGGTAGCCTACGGAATGATAGGAGCTTCACTGTCGGGAGTGACATTTATGTCGGTGCCCGGTGGAGTCTATTCTGGTCAATTTACATATTTCGGGATAGTGTTAGGTTATATTATCGGCTATGCAGTGATAGCGTTTCTATTACTTCCTTTGTATTATAAACTAAATCTGACTTCAATATATTCTTATTTGGAGATTAAATTCGGGAAATCTTCGGAAAAGACGGGTGCATTGTTGTTTATTATCTCGCGTTTGATAGGCTCTGCAATTCGTATGTATTTAGTTGTCTTTGTCTTATATGAATTTGTCTTTAAAGCATGGGGGATACCGTTCTGGATCCCGGCGCTGATATTTATATTGTTAATATTAGTTTATACTTTCAAAGGCGGAATAAAAGCTGTCGTCTGGACCGATACTTTGCAAACAACATTTTTGCTTCTTGCTGCTGTAATGACTGTGATTATCATACTCAAAACATTAAATATATCGTTTGGAGAGTTGATGTCGATTTCTACAGAAAGAGGCTATACAAAATTGTTTGAGACTGACTGGTCGCATAGCAAGTTCTTTGTCAAACAGATACTTAGCGGAGCTTTCATCACAATAACGATGACAGGATTAGACCAAGATATGATGCAGAAAAACCTTACTTGTAAGTCGTTGAAAGATGCACAGAAAAACGTCATGACATCGAGTTTCTTCTTTGTGTTGGTAAATGTTTTATTCATGTCGCTCGGAGCAGCTTTGATATATTATGTACAAGAGGTTGGACTTCAACTTCCAGTAAATGAGAGTGGGGTTGTGGTTAACGATAAGATATTCCCAACTGTGGCATTCTCTCTTAATAAGATAACAGCTATCGTATTTATGCTCGGTCTTATCGCTGCCGGATATTCAAGTGCTGATGGAACTCTCACAGCTCTTACCACAACATTCTGCTTCGATTTCCTACATTTTGATAAAAATGACAAAATAACGGAAGAACAGAAAATCAAATACAGAAAGATGATTCACATTGGCTTTGCATTTTTGTATCTGCTTGTAATAATAATGTTTAGACCATTTCATAATGAGTCACTCATAGATAAGATATTTGAAATAGCAGGCTATACTTATGGACCTCTACTCGGACTTTATTCTTTTGGATTGTTTGTGAAGAACAGAAAACCTAATGACAAATACGTCCCTATTATAGCAATAGCATCGCCAATAATAAGTTATCTCTTAAATCTATATTCACAAGATTTGTTCTGGGGGTATCAATTCGGATTTGAAATCCTAATTGTTAATGGATTATTAACATTTACAGCGTTATTATTTATCAGTAAAAAATCAATAAATATTAATTAAAATGAAAAAGTTATTCTTGTTACTATTCTTAATTATTTCGTTAAATATTAAAGCTCAATATATTGTAAATTATGCTTCTAATATTAATCAGAATGAGACAGATGGAATTTATTATAATCTTCCTCGTAATGTTATTCGCCTCGATTTTACAATAGAAAGTGTACATGAGATTAAAGGTAAGTATTCCAATTTTGCTAAGGAACTGCTTGAAACAAATAATTATATTAAAGAAGATGATGTTAAATACTATATCAAAGATGTAGCTGTAGATGTGTTGACAGAGGCTGATAGCGAGATGATATTCTATATTTCAACAGATGAGAAAAGTAAAGATAATATAGAACTTAACATGAGATTTACTTCAGAAGGTAATATACAATCATTTGGAATTAAAGATGATAGGAGAGATCTTGATAGTGAAAATGTTTCCATTGAAAATGAACTCGCTCAACAAAATACAAATTCTTATTTTATTTATCTTCCATTAAGAGACGATGAAGAAGACGATGATGTTGAAGATGAAGAAGATCTTGAAGCAGAGGTGAAAACAAATGATAAGATGTCGGAAGAAGATATTGCTCAATCTGTTGTTGAGGAAATAAAGAAGATTCGTCTTGCATATTTCGATTTGATAAGCGGCTATCAAGAAGTAGATTATGGTAATACGATGAATGTCATGCTTGAAGAGTTGAAGAAGATGGAAAACGAGTATCTAGCTCTCTTTGTTGGAAGAGTAGAGAAAAATGACATTGTTAAGACTTTTTATATAATTCCAGAAGAAGGAACTAACAATTATTCCATCGCCAAATTCTCCGATAAGGAAGGATTTAATTCAAAGACAGGAGATAATGTTAGAATAACTTTACAAGAGATGTCGTCTTCAAATGTTAAAGGAATTAGTGAAGATGTTATTAAAAACACTACATATAATAATAAAATGGTTTATAGAGAGCCGGCTTATGTTAATATGAAATTGATGAAAGGTGACGAGATACTGATTGATAACAGAATACAGATAAGTCAGTTGGGAGATTTTATATTGTTGCCTATCAACAAGATGAAGTTGGAATTTGATAATGTCAGCGGACGATTGATTTCAGTAGATAAGGAATAAAAAAAGAGGCGTCTCATTCGAGACGCCTCTTTGAGTAATTGAAGACAATATTAGTAGTTATTTCTTTTAGGTTCAAAGTAAGCTTGTTCATGAGCGCAGGCAGGGCACATCTTAGGAGCTGATTTTCCTTTGTGTACGTAGCCGCAGTTACGGCATTGCCATTCTATTTCCTCTTCGCGTTCAAATACTTGTCCTGCTTCGACGCGTGCAAGTAACTGACGATAACGTTGTTCGTGGAATGCTTCTACTTCAGAGACTTTTCTCCATACTGTTGCTATAGCTGAGAAGCCTTCTTCGTCGGCGATGCGAGCAAACTCTGGATAAAGGTCAGACCATTCTTCGTTCTCGCCTTCAGCTGCTGCGCGTAGGTTATCCATCGTAGTTCCGATGACGCCTGCTGGGAATGTAGCGGTAATCTCAACCATGCCGCCTTCTAAGAATTTGAAGAAACGTTCTGCATGTTCTTTCTCTTGTTCTGCAGTCTCTTCAAAGATGGCTGCTATTTGTTCGTAACCTTCCTTGCGAGCCTTTGAAGCAAAGAATTTGTAACGTGAACGTGCTTGTGATTCTCCTGCAAATGATTTCAAAAGATTCTTTTCAGTCTGTGTGCCTTTTACGCTTTTCATAGTTTTAATGTTTTATGTTTATAACAAAGATTGTAATTAATTGTTTTGTCAAAAATGTTTTTTTAATGAATTATTTTGATGCAAAAATATGATAAAAGATGCTATCATGTCAAATAGAAAATCTAAATGATGATATTGATGAAATCGATTACGATGATAATGATATAGATTTACCAAAATAATGTTAGTGATTGAATATAAAATACCCAAATGTTGTGATGGTTTAATCTTTGATGTTGTTGTATCTTTGCATTGTCAAAAAGAGATAATAAAGCCCTCCTTTATTATCGAGCCATAATAAAGCCTTTAGTTGGTTTAATGTTTAATGAATTTTTAAGTTTACAAAGATAGGCTGTCACATGAATGAAGTGACAGCCTTTTATTTTATATGTTAAAGGTATCTATTTCTTTAACTAAATTATCGATGAGAGAGTTCTTTAAATCGTAAAGCGCGTCGGAGATGTCGCATTTATAATAATGTGGATTGATAAGACGTTTTTGCGTGTCGTCGAGATGAGAGAGGTTGTCCTTATAATAAGCCTGTTTTTCTTGTATTGTTGTGTCTTGATATGTTATCTCTCCATCTTTTACTATTTGTTGTTGTAATGTTCGGAACTCATATTTCCCTTCATGGAATGTCATAGATTTAAATCTGTCGCGTTCATCGCGAAGCGTTATTGTCTTTCGTGATTCAATAGCTTTTGATAATTCGTCGCCGCGAAGACAAGTGACATCTACTTTGAATTTTCCGTTTTGTATTATTCTATAAGTAATTTGAAATCCTGGATTTATGAGTTTTATTCTATCTTCAGAGCGTTTTAGCACAGGATTGTCATCGATTTGAACTAACTTATAAACGTTTCCAAAACATGGATTGTGTTTGCTTGTTGCAATAGCGTCGCCTACGCCGTAAGAATCTACTTTACAACCTTGGCGTTCAAGTTCGGTGATGAGATATTCGTCTAAAGCATTAGTCGCGAAAATCTTACAATTTTTAAGACCTGCTTCATCTAACATCTCGCGGCATTTTATTGAGAGATATGTTAAGTCGCCGCTGTCTAATCTGATGCCGTAGCCATAAGGATAATTATCGTCAATGCCATTGTCTTTAAATGCTTTGATTGCATTTTTGATACCGCATCGGAGACTGTCGTATGTATCGATTAACAATATTAATACTTCGTCTTTATGTGTTTTGATATATGTGTCGAAAGCTTGATATTCACCTTTAATGCTGCATCCGAACGAGGTGACATAGCTATGAGCCATTGTGCCAGTAGGAGGGAAGCCGAATTTAGTTCCAGAGATGATATTGGAGCTATTTGCGCAGCCACCTATAAAAGCTGCTTTTCCTCCATATATGGCAGCCCACGGTCCATGGGCGCGACGGCTTCCAAATTCGCTGACGGGTTTTGTTGTACTTCTTGTGACTCGTGATGCTTTTGTTGCAACAGCCATCTGGTGATTCATAATAGAGAGTAGGGGAGTCTCAAGAACTTGACCCTCGATAATAGGAGCCTCTATAGTGATGATTGGTTGTGTCGGAAAAGCAATCTCCCCTTCACGCATAGCATAAACATTTCCTGTAAACTTCATCTTTGCAAAATATTGGCGTGCCTCTTTATAATGTTCACCAGGAAGAAACTGTTCGAAGAATTTTTCATCTCCGCAATTTAAACCTTTTATGACTTCAAGAACTTCTGTAATTCCACTAACGACAGCCCAGTTGTTGGTGTCGGGAGCTTTTCTATAAAAAAGATTGAAAACAGCACGTTTATCTTTCATTCCACTTTCGTAGAACGACTTTCCCATAGTGTATTGGTACTTGTCGGAGCAATAAGAAATGTTTAAATCCATGTCAATAATCTTTTAAAAAAAAAGACTGACTATCAGAGTCAGTCTTTATAATGTTTTGTGATCCGGTTGGGATTCGAACCCAAGACCCACAGCTTAGAAGGCTGTTGCTCTATCCAGCTGAGCTACCAGACCATCGCTTTTGCGTTTGCAAAGATATAAATTTTATTGATACATGCGTAAAAATATGTATTTTTTTTATTAAAATTTTAACTCGTTATAAATCAATAAAAAATGTCTATTATGAATATCATTTGACTATATCGAGTATAATGTCAATAATATCGGTATTGTCGATTATTCCAGAAAAATTCTCGGCACCATGACCATAAGCGAAAACTGGAACCATCAGAGGAGAGTGACTGCCTGTTGAAAAATTAAGATAGGTGTTAGTGTATCTTTCATCAGGATCTATTATTGTTAATCCCCCTGTCTCATGGTCGGCAGTAACGACGACCAAAGTGTTTGGATTGTTTCTTGCGAAGTCTAACACTACGTTGATGGTGTTGTTAAAGTCTTTCATTTCATTGATAAGGTACGTTGAGTCTTTGGCATGACAAGCGAAGTCGATCTGTGAGCCTTCAATCATAAGGAAAAAACCGTTTTCATTTTTAAGATTCTTCAAAGCGATAGAAGTAGCGTCGGGTAAGAAGTCACCTCTTTGTGAGTAAGGAGGGAGGTGATTGTCGTCGGCAAGGATGAGAAGCTTGTCGGCTGATGTGTCTATATTAATTAATGTGTCATAATACCTCCATCCATTAGATTGCATTGTTTCTATTAAATTGATGTTATCGCTTCTTTTGTTGAAATGTTTTCTGCCTCCACCTATTACAACATCAATCTTATCACTCTCTGAAAAGTCTGATGCTATTTCTTCGTAATTGTTTCTGCTGATATTTTTGGCTATGAAAGATGCTGGTGTGGCATGAGTGGCATATGATGTTACAACTACACCCGTCTTTTTGCCTTTATCAGACATTATCTCAAGAATGCTTGGAACTGCAATGCTGTCGTAGTTCATTCCAATCATACCATTGTTTGTTTTGTGTCCTGTTGCGATGGCAGTTCCACCTGCTGCCGAATCTGTTATTTTATTTGATTTGGAGTTGGTTTTTACTAAACCGGTGACAGGGAATTTATCAAAAGCAGTGGTTGTGTCGCATGTTAACATGAGTGCATTTATTTGTGGAATACTCATTCCATCACCGATTAATAGTATGATATTATCAACTTTGTTTTTGTCATCTTTGTTGCAAGATGTTGATATAAATGCTATTACTAAGAATAAAGATAATAATTTAAGAGTTGTTTTCATGATGAATAATTTTAATGCAAATTTATGATTTATCAACAAATAAAAAGAAAGAATTTTTTTTAATAAAATGTTGTACTAATAAAAAAAATATGTATCTTTGCACTCGCAAAACCACGACGCACGGAGAGGTGGGTGAGTGGCTGAAACCAACAGTTTGCTAAACTGTCGTAGTCCCAAAGGCTACCGGGGGTTCGAATCCCCCCCTCTCCGCCGAGTTTATCG
>SUWU01000001.1 GCA_015061295.1 Lentimicrobiaceae bacterium | reverse complement strand
AAAGCATGAGGAATATAGTGTAATAAAACAAGTTAGCAATTTCTTATCCATTGCCCATTCTCATGCAAGTTCTTCTTAATGGTTTGATACTCAAAGAATCTTAATCAAACTACATCAAATATACGAAAAAAGGGCGCTTCACGCACCCTTAAATTATCAATTATAGACTATTATTTTTAGTTATTAACTATCAACTATTAATTATTAACTGTTAATTGTTAATTGTTAATTGTTAATTATTAACCACAACTCTCTCCACTGCCACTCCTGTCTCCGTTACGATACGTACAAAATAAACTCCTGCTTCGTATTGTGATACGTTTATTTCATGGTTGTTGCTAACGACGGTCTCATCGAACATGACTTGACCGATAGCATTGGTGATTGTGATACGTGTCATTGCTTCTGCAGCGACAATCAAATTATCTTTGACAGGGTTAGGATAGACTCTCTTAGCATCAGTATTGATTTCAGCGACAGAGACGCCATCATATTCAAATTCGAAAGTCTGTGGGCAAGATATTGCATTGTTAGTATAAACCACCTCTAAGGTATATTCGTAAGTACCAGCCACTGTCATTGGGTCGGAGAACGATTGTTCTGAGACAATATCATTTACGAGTATTTCGCCATCGCGATAGAGAAGCACACCTACAGGATCGGCGCCACGCTCCACATAACCACGTATTTGCCATGACATTGGGAATCCGAATATATCTACAATTTTATACCATTCTTCACCATCAACAGAGATCCAGCCGCCGTTTTCGCTTTCTACATCAGAGGCAGGAGCCACCTGAGTAGAGTTATCATTATTAGCGAATACGATCCAGAGGTTCTCGGTGCCATCGATAGTAACAGGTTCTATAAGTCTGAAATCGACATATTCTCCTACTGCGGTACATTCGTATGGTTGTGTAGTAATAAGAGTACCAGGTATTGTGTCGCCGCCTAAATAAATATATATATCGCCGGTATGAGCTTCGCCATCGAACATCATGACCTTTGTAAGGTCGCCAGGCATCATATCTTCAGCAGGGAACATCACTGCCCAATAGAAATTGTGTCCGTCTTGTTGTCCTATATAGTTAAAGTTGAGACCATCGTCATAATACAATTCCTCAGTCTTATAATCGCCACGAGGAAGCACCCATGTCAAGACAGCGTTGTCGTCAATATGTTTAGCTGCGAAGTCAGATACGCCTTCATATTCATCACAGGCGACGCATGTCCATGTATAATCCACAGGCTCAGAATCTCCAGAATTATAGTTAGCTACGATAGTTGTTGTATATGTCTCATTAGGAGTAATATTCTCATGTTGATAATACAACTCTGTCACTGTAGCCTCTTCAACGCCGTTCAACAAGACTGTATAACTCTCAATAGAACGAGAATTTATCTCTTCACCTTCCCACGTAGCGAGACCTGTTGGCGACACGCGAAGAAATTCTGCTGCATGTATTATCTCTGTCAGTACACATTCTAATGATGTTTCATCTAATATTTCTATCGATTGTCCTGTCGCATCTGAGTTATAACCTTTCTTTGAGACGGTATATTTGTATATGCCCTTACGGAAGTCATTCCATTTATAATAAGCTGTCTCGTCTAATTCCACCTCATAGTCATTACCAATTTCATTAACATTGACGAATGAGACCGTTGTACCACTTAGACTCTCTGTTGAGTTAGATATAGCCTTCACCTCAACAGAAGTAAACATATCTTTCTCGAGAGCATTTGACCATACAATAATAGGCTCTGTTGTAGTCAACACTATATTATCCACGCCGATACCCATACCACCAAAATCCTTATTCTCGAAGGCGATATAAATAGTTTGACCTACATAATCTGAGAGAGAGACCGATGCTGATGTCCATGTATCTTGATTCTCACCTGTTGTAAACACTGTTTCCCATGGACCGTCTTGTGATGTTCCCACTTTCACATTAAGAACACACACATAACCTAAAAATTCTACGTTAGCATAGTCAAATGATAAGGCTGCTGTTTCCGCATGTTTAAGGTTGACAGCAGATGTAATCATGTTATAATGTAAGCTACCATCGATGCCGGTACCGTTAGAGAAAGCCGAGTACTGTCCATGAGCAGAAAAGTCTATGTAAGCGAGACCTGTCGCTACGCTCCACTCCGATGTTGTAGGATACACCTGTTCCGATGTCGTGACCCATCCTTCTGGCATCACACCGTCTTCAAAGTCGATGTTTAATATCTCAGATCTGTCATCAACACTATTATTATCTACAACCTCAACGCCCCATTGATATATACCAATAGCATCATCGCCCCATGTGTTATCGATGATAACAGTATCTGTCACATTCTCTGCCACAAGCACCGACTCACTATCAAAAAGAATATTTCTCTTATAGACATTGTATTGGTAGGCATCGCGATGTTCTATTTTATCCCAACTCCACACTACCTTAACTTCATTGTCATTAATGGGTTGAGCATATACCTCTGCCACAGTATCTGCCTGTCTTACATTATTAAAATTGTTAAAACTAAATGCTGATGGAACCATTAAAACCATCATCATAATGATTGTTAGAAATCTTTTCATAAAACAAAGAATTTAGTTAATAAAAAAAGTTTAAATATTATTAGTGTTATTGGTGCAAAGATAAGAAAAAAGGGCGCTTCACGCACCCTTAAATTATCAATTATAGACTATTATTTTTAGTTATTAACTATCAACTATTAATTATTAACTGTTAATTGTTAATTGTTAACTATTAATTATTAACCACAACTCTCTCCACTATCACTCCTGTCTCTGTTGCGATACGTACAACATAAACGCCAGCTTTGTATTGTGATACGTTTATTTCCTGGTTGTCGCTGACGACTTCCTCATCGTACATGACTTGACCGAGAGTGTTGGTGATTGTGATACGTGTCATTGCTTCTGCTGTGATTGTCAAGTTATCTTTAACAGGATTTGGATAGATTCTCATAGCATTAGCATCATTCTCTTTTACAGAGACGCCGTCGTATTCAAATTCCTCACATTGTAAACATGATGTTACGTAGTCTTCATAGACCGCTTCGACGCAATAATTGAAAGTACCTGCTGCTGTAAGAGGATCGGAATATGATTCATCATTTAAGATCTCATCTGTTAGAAGCTCGCCATCACGATATACCAATGCGCCAAGGGCTTCTGCTGGAAGTGTCCATGTCAACATAGCATTGCCATCTGAATATTTAATATCTAAGTCTGAGACACCTTCATATTCGTCGCAAGCTACAGCTGTCCATGTGTATTCTACAGGAGCAGCTTCGCCTGAAGCGAAGTTTGCTATAACTGTTGTGGTATATGTCTCGCCTGCTGTCACATCTTCATGTCTATAATGCAAGTCAGTGACTGTAGCCTCTTCAACGCCATTCAACAATACTGTATAACTTTCAATAGCTCTTGAAGATTTGGATGCATTTATCAATGTGACATTGTCTATTACAACCATATAATTATCTGTACAATCGAAGTGACGTAAAGCGATATACACCTCTTGACCGGAATATTTACTCAAGTCGATGGTCTTAGTCTCCCATTCTGTAGTTGCTATTGTTTCTTCCCATATCATTTCGAAATCATTAGGAGAAGTATTTCCTGTCAATGATACTGCAACGCCATAGTGTTCTGCAATATAACTTGGGTCTGATGGTTTAACCACGAATGTCAACTTCGACATATCACCTATCAAATATTTCTCAGCTGTTATGATGTAATTATCAGGAGTTAAGGCTCCGTAGGTGTTGTTATATGATGCTGAAAGAATACTTTGTGAGCTTTCATATCCAAAAGGTTCAGCTAAGTATTCATCGGTGTTAGCCCATCCAAGACCGTCGCCATCGGCATCAATATGAGTCCAACCGTTTGTTGTTCCATCTTCAAAGTCGAAGAAAAACTCATCACCTTGTGATATTATTTCTTCGCCTTTCCACATAGCCCAGCCTGTTGGAGATACATATAGGTCTGTTGCTGGCGATACTATTTCTGTAAGAGTACATGTCAAGGTCGTTTCATCTAATATCTCAACAACTTCTGCTGTTGCATCCGATTCATAGCCACTCTTATGTACTGTATATTCGTATGTACCTTTGCGGAACTCATCCCAGACATACTTCGTCGTTGAACCTAATCTGACGTTATAGCTGTACTCTGGTTCATTAAGGTTAACGAATGTTATCTCTGTACCAACGACACTCTCATCTGTATTTAACTCAACCTGTACTTCTACCTTTGTAAACATATTCTTTTCGAGAATATTTGACCACACGATAGGAGCAATACGGCTGTTGTTTGCAGTGACTTCAACGCCCCATTGATATAAACCTGTCTCTTGTGTTGCCCATGTATTATCGATATATACAGTATCGGTAAGATTTTCTGCTAAGGTTACTGTTTCGTCGCCTGTGAAGATATTTCTCTTATAAAGGTTATAATTATATTCGTTACGATAAGCTCTTGCTGGTGTTCCTACTATGAGTCCTCTTTCAGGAGTTAGCGACATCACTTTGTCATCATCAGTGACGTTGGTGTTAGGGTTGAAGTCACCTTGAGAGAGAGCTACCGTTCTACCTTCTGCATCTTCAACATAGCCTCTGATGATCCATGTTCTAGGGCTCACGCCTATCATAGCCACATCATACCATCCACCTTGCAACATGAACCAACTACCGTTAGGATCGCCACAATATGCACTTGCTGCAGCCGGATTAGCAGCATCGTTGTTATACATCACTATCCACAACGGCTCTGTTCCATCAATAGCTACAGGAGTATCGAGTTCTACCTCGACGACCTCTTGAGGCGTCACCTCGAAGCTCTTAGTTGCCATCACAGTACCAGGAGATGTTGTTCCACCGAGACATACCGACACGGTGGCATTAGTACCTTGATAAAGCATAGTAGCTACTTTCGACAGAGTCTGTCCTGCGTATGCCGACATATCAGGGAAGCATACAGCCCAATAGTTATCGGCACCCTCTTGTCCCATACCTGTGGCACTTAACATATACCCATCGTCATAGTACAACCATCCTTCTGGCAGTTCTGCTCTTCGTGTATATGGCACAATGTTATCGACATAATAACTATCTGAGCCTATCTCACCTTCATCACCATAGAAGTCTTTAGTGTAACTCCATGTGTATGTATGAACACCTGCTGTGACAGGAATTTCCACATACTCCCAATCTATAATACCTGTTATTGCTGTCATTCTTTGTCCATCAATAAAGAAGAGTCCACCATCGAAATCAAGTTCAGATTCCACCTTATGATAGAAGCTCATAACTCCATCATAAGGGACTTCCACTGTCATCTCCAAGAAATGATTTGAGTTATTAACGCCAGAGTTTGTCGATTTGGCGGCATAAGTACCCTCGTAAGCGTCTTGCGTAATCTCCCATGGATAATCTGCGTCGTTTGTAAATTCAGCCTGTGAGAAATCGCCTGTCTCAAAATCGACGAACACAGACTGAGGTATTATCTTATCCCAGCTCCACATAACCTCGACTTCATTATAACTAATTGTTCGAGCGAGTATGTCGGCGACAGTATCCGCTTCTCTCGTTCCATTGTCGGCTGCAAACACCGTAGATGGAATCAATAAGATCATCATAACGATCTTTGTCAGAAATCTTTTCATAACATCCGATTTAATTATTTAAAAAATGTTTAAGTTTTCGTTGCGCAAAGATAAGAAAAAAGGGCGCTTCACGCACCCTTAAATTATCAATTATAGACTATTATTTTTAGTTATTAACTATCAACTATTAATTGTTAACTGTTAATTGTTAACTGTTAATTGTTAACTGTTAATTGTTAACCACAACTCTCTCCACTATCACTCCTGTCTCTGTTGCGATACGTACAACATAAACGCCAGCTTTGTATTGTGATACGTTTATTTCCTGGTTGTCGCTGACGACTTCCTCATCGTACATGACTTGACCGAGAGTGTTAGTGATTGTGATACGTGTCATTGCTTCCGCTGTGATTGTCAAGTTATCTTTAACAGGATTTGGATAGATTCTCATAGCATTAGCATCATTCTCTTTTACAGAGACGCCGTCGTATTCAAATTCCTCACATTGTAAACATGATGTTGCGTAGTCTTCATAGACCGCTTCGACACAATAATTGAAAGTACCTGCTGCTGTCAATGGATCACTGTAAGCTTCATCATTTAAGATCTCTTCTGTGAGGAGCTCACCATCACGATATACCAATGCACCAATAGCTTCTGCTGGGAGTGTCCATGTCAACAATGCTTCATCTCCACTGATATATTTTACAGCGAGATCTGATACGCCTTCATATTCATCGCAAGCTACAGCTGTCCATGTGTATTCTACAGGATCTGAAGAACCTGAAGCAAAGTTAGCTATAACTGTTGTGGTGTATGTCTCGCCTGCTGTCACATCTTCATGTCTATAATGTAAGTCAGTGACTGTAGCCTCTTCAACGCCATTCAACAATACTGTATAACTTTCAATAACTCTTGAAGATTTAGTTGCATTTATCAATGCAATATCATCGATGAAGAAGATATATTGATCTGTACAATTGAAGTGACGTAATGCTATATAAATTTCCTGTCCTTCAAATGCACTAAGATCTACTGTTCTGAGATACCAGTTACCGATACGGTTAATATTTTGGCCGCGTACTACATCTGCATCTCTTGTAGCACCTTTACCAGGCATGAATGTCTCTTCCCATATCATCTCTAAATCATCTGGAGTGTTACCTGTTGTTGATACAGCTACACCATAGTGTTCATTTGGATAATTATCATCAAAAGGAGATACCATAAATGTGAGTTGTGAGGCTCCGCCGATCAAATATTTTTCTTCTGTGACTATATAGTTATCTGGATAAAGAGGTCCGAGTTCGTTAGTGTATGATGCTGAGAGGATACTTGCATTGCTATTATATCCATAATCCTCACCCCAGAAGTTCCAAACATGCTTCCATGTAAAATCGTCGCCATCAACGTCGTATGTAACCCATCCGTCCATTGTGCCATCTTCAAAGCCGAAAATAAACTCATCACCTTTAGTAATGACGTTTTCGCCTTCCCATTTAGCCCAACCTGTTGGAGATACATAAAGGTTATTTGCAGCACTAATTATTTCTGTAAGAGTACATGTCAATGCTGTTTCATCTAATATCTCAACAACTTCTGCTGTTGCACTTGATTCGTAGCCTTTCTTATAAACTGTAAATTCGTAAGTACCTCTGCGGAACTCATTCCATGTGTATGTTCCTGTTGCGTCTAATACAGTTTCATAGACATATTCAGGTTCATTAACATTAGCTAATGTCACTTCAGTACCTCTAACATTATCATCAGTATTTAATTCTACAGCGACATTAACCGTTGTAAACATATCTTTGTCGATAGTGTTAGACCATACTATGTTACCCACAGGGTTCACAGGATCGTTACCACCTGTAACGACAGCCACGCCCCATTGATAGATACCTACTTCGTCTGTTGCCCATGTGTTATCGACATATACTGTATCTGTCAAGCCTTCTGCAACAAGCTCAGCTTCACCATTAGTGAATACATTCTGTTTATATAGATTATATGTATATCCTTCACTACGAGGAGTTCTTGCTGGAGTACCTACTATCATTTTCTTTTCAGGAGTGAATGCCATGACTTTATCTGCTGTTGTTGCCATAGGAGCTAAATCACCTTGAGAGATAGCCACAGTTCTGCCATTTGCATCTTCAACATAACCTCTGATAATCCATGACATTGGACTTAAGCCCCAGTCAGATACAGGAGCCCACTCATCGTCTACTCGAATCCAGCTGCTGTTAGGGTCACCACAATATTGGCTTGCTGCTGCTGGATATCTTCCATCGTTGCAATACATCACAATCCATAACGGTTGTGTACCATCGATAGCCACAGGAGTATCGAGTTCTACCTCAACCACTTGTTCTGGAGTTGCTGTGAAGCTCTTTGTTGCCATCACTGTACCAGGAGCATCTGTACCACCAAGACATACTGAAGCAGTAACATTAGAACCTTGATATATCATCGTCGCCACCTTTGTCAATGTCTGACCAGCGTATGCCGACATATCAGGGAAGCTGACTGCCCAATAGATATCAGCACCTTCATAACCCATACCTGCTCCATTAGCAAAAACGCCATCATCATAATGTAACCAGCCTTCTGTTATCTCTTCTCTTGGAGCAAAAGGAACGATGTTATCGACCCAATAAGAATCTTCACCATCAAAGTCTGACTCATCTTTGAAGTAGCCCCATGCGTATGTATGTTTACCTGCACTGACAGCAACCTCTACATATTCCCAGTCTTTATCAGTACCTGTCATTGATGCTTTTGATTGTCCGTCGATATAGAAGACGCCACCATCATAAGCCCACTCTGAAGATACTTTATGATAGAAACTCATGGTTGCATCATAAGGGACATCTACTTCTAAAGTGAGGAAATGCTCATCACCATCAACGCCTTCATTCGATGACTTCGCAGCATAGTTACCTTCATAAGCGTCTTGTGTAATTTCCCATGGATATTCATCATCGTTAATAAAATTACCTTGTGAGAAATCGCCTGTTTCAAAATCAATGACAACAGCCTGAGGTACTATTTCAGACCAACTCCATTCAACTTTTACTTCAGAATTACTTAGTGGTGTTGCAAGTACCTGATGCACTTCTGTGTTTTGAGCGACACACAATGTTGATGGAAGTAACGCCATCATCATCAGAATCATAGTTAGAAACCTTTTCATAACAATTTAGTATTGATTAATAATAATTTAGATATATTACAAATACTACTTATCTCATAGTATTTAGCGAGACAAATATAATAAATATTTCTTAATAAACCTATAAAAATTTCAACAGCCAATAGCTTACAGCTAACAGCCATTCCTCACTCCTCCACCCATTCAGCGAAGGAGCCTTCTGTCTCTTTCAACATGACCTTTACAAGAGTCACATTGTCTGGCAGTCTTTTTTTAATCTTTTTCGCAAAATCTATGAGCATCAACTCTGTTGTAGGTTGATAAGGAAGGACTATGATTCTTTCGTAATGACGTTTCACCTCATCGACGAAACTATTGGGCATTTTATCATTAACGATAAAGGCATGGTCATAATGATCTATTATCTCTTCATTGACGATTTTCTTCAAGTCGCCAAAGTCCATCACCATCCCATTTTTAGGACTCGAAGGATTATCAATAGGCATGCCCTTTATCGTGACTCGCATCTCATATGAATGACCGTGTATATTACGGCACCTTCCATCGTAACCCATGAGAGCATGAGCTGCCTCGAAGTGAAATATCTTTGTAAGGTGTATCATTACATTTATTTATTTATTGATGAAAGCTCTTTCCAAATCTTGAGAAATATTAATCATAAAGTCGCCCATTTTCTCCATCTCATTAACGACATCGATATAATATACGCTAGTCTGATAGTTTTTACGATTATGTTCTATCTCTTCTATCTCAGCGTCTCTGAGGTTATTTCTGAGGTTGTTAATCCTGCTTTCTGCATTGATGGCATTGGATATCTCCATTAAGGTACCGTTATGAGCTGCGCTAAGATTCTCTATCATCACATCGTAAGCGTTATCGATAGTATCTGCCATACTATTGAGTTTCTTCACTGTATCAGCATCGAAATCTTTCTTATGAATATTTTTACGCGACAGTATGCGGCTGATAGCTTCTCCCGAATCGCCGAGCGACTCAAGTTCTCCTATTATCTTATACATCGACTTTATCTTCGACGATGTACTCTCACTTATCTCGTCTTTAGAAAGAGCGTTGAGGAATGTTGCTATCTCAAATTCTATGTTATCTGATATTTCTTCGTACTTGACAAGTTTCTTTCTCAACTCTTCAAACTTATCACTGTCATTTTCATTGATAGCTGCTTTAGCGTAGGAGAAACCGTTTTTAGATATTTGCGCAAAATGAATAATCTCATCGAAGGCTTGCTCTGATGCAAGTTCTGGCGTTGCGAGCGGACCAGCAGAGATATATTTAAGACGGAACACTTCCTGTTCTTGATTAGCTGGAGTTTTGATAACAAATATCACAAGTTTTTCAATGAGTTTAGTAAACCAAATCAGGATGAATGTATTGATGGTGTTGAATAAAGTATGTAACATCGACAATCCATATAATGCTGCCGTCGCTGTTGCGGCATCTGTCTCCACCACGCTGAATCCTTCTGATGCCGGATTTGGAAGCCCAAAGAGTTCTATCACTTTACCAACAAGTTGAAGGAATGGTCGGAATAGTATCAAAGCCCATATTACACCAAAAACGTTGAATATGGTATGCGACAGGGCTGCTCTTTTTGCCTGAGTGTTACCCACTGATGCAGCGATATTGGCGGTGATAGTAGTTCCGATATTCTCACCAAGAACCATGGCACACGCCATATTAAAAGGTATCCAACCCATACTGAGCATGATGAGAGTGATAGCCATCGTTGCTGACGACGACTGAAGAATAAGTGTTAAAATAGTACCGACGCCGAGGAAAATAAGCACTGAGGCAAAGCCTTTGTCAGCCCAGTTTCTGACAAACTCCAGCACTTGCGGTGTCTCCCTTAAATCTGGCACCGACTCTTTCATGAAAGAAAGTCCCAAGAAAAGAAGACAGAAGCCTACTATGAGTTCTCCAATATTTTTTCTTTTATCTATCTTAGAGTTAGAAAACAAAAAACCGAAGAGCATCATTGGCACTGCAAGGATAGAGATGTCTGCTTTAAATCCGAGGAACGACACAAGCCATGCTGTCACAGTGGTTCCTATATTAGCACCCATGATAACGCCTATCGCCTGCGCAAGAGTGAGAAGCCCTGCATTGACAAAACTAACCACCATGACTGTCGTTGCCGACGACGATTGAATTGTTGCAGTGATACCCAAACCCGTTATCACACCCTTAAATGGATTTGATGTCATAGCCGACAAAAAACCACGTAGTTTATCACCAGCAGCCTTTTGCAAACCCGAACTCATTAAGTTCATACCAAAGAGGAACATTCCTAATGCTCCTAATAAAGTAAAAATCTGTAAGATTCCCATAGTTAAATCGTTTCTGTTACTTATTAAATTCTTAGCGTTTATTGTGCAAATATAACGATTTTTACCAATGAAAAAAATTACATTTTTGTTACAATTTTGTTACAACTGCATCAAAAAAAATATCGATTTCTACGCTTATTTCAGACTAAGATCAACAAGCCTCTCACCAATATAACTGCAGCAAAGATGAGATTTAACAAACTATTAAAGGTGAGTTTCATTTTGGAAAATGGTATCAACATCATTACTATCGCCCACACAAAAGCAACTATCATCATTATACAGGGCGTATAATAATGAAACATAGGCATAAATTCATACATCAGCCCTACGATAAAAGCATTGACACCTAAGGCTATCGACAACAACAGAAGTTGTTTCTTGGTTTCAATAAAGTAAAGGTTCTCTCCTTTTTTTATCTTCAAAGTGTTTAAAAGCATTCTATACGCCACAGAAAAACATAAAGCAAAAATTATCCATTTCGATAATTTTGTCAAGAGATGCATAAACGTTCCACCGAGCAAGCTACCAAGATAATACATCAAGCCTTGACCTAAAGCAAGAACAAGAGCAAACATCAAATTACGACCCCAACATTGTTCATTGTTAATTGTTAATTGTTCATTGTTAATTGAACCGAATGCCGTTGATGCTGCCGCTACAGGAAACGTAAGTGCTATGATGAAAAGAATATCGAGAAACATTGTTTAATACTTTAACACTGACTATGACTATGACACTTAACTTTAGCCTTTAGCTCTTAGCCAATAGCTAACAGCCAACAGCTAATAGCCTTCTGCCTTTAAACACCGAACTCTGAACTTTAAACCGTTAAAGAGTTCAATGTCCAGAGTTCTGTGTTCGATATTTAATATTATTTAATTGGTTCTAAATGAACTGTGAAGTGACGCATGAGTTCTGTCTCCCATGTGATACGCACGCCGTGTTTGATTTCTTCGCGGCGGTCGTAAACGTTCTTCAAAGCTGCTGCGATAACATCCATGTGGTTGTTAGTATAGACGCGGCGAGCGATGCAGAGACGGAGAAGATCCAATCCGCCGAAACGGTTTTCGCGTGTGACAGGGTCACGGTCGGCGAGGATGTAACCGATTTCGCATCCACGGATACCAGCTTCTAAGTAAAGTTCGATAGCGAGTGTCTGTGCTGGGAACTCTTCTTTAGGAACATTGGTGAGAACGCGGTCAGCATCGACGAAGATAGCGTGACCACCGACAGGACGTTGGTAAGGGATGCCGTATTCGTCTAACTTAGCTGCAAGATATTGAACTTGTTTGATACGTGTTTCGATGTTGTCTAATTCTGTGTTTTCGTCGAGACCTACTGCGAGAGCGTCCATGTCACGACCGTTCATACCACCGTATGTAAGGAAGCCTTCGAATGGGATGCAGAAACGTTTTGCGCCTTCGTACCAGTCTTCGTGACGTGTAGCGATGAAACCACCCATATTCACGATACCGTCTTTCTTGGCTGACATTGTCATACCATCGGCATATTGATACATTTCCTTAACGATTTCTTTGATAGTCTTGTCAGCATAACCAGCCTCACGTGTCTTGATGAAGTAAGCGTTTTCAACGAAACGTGCTGAGTCGAAGATGACGCGTTTGTTATATTTGTCAGCAACAGCACGAACTTCGCGGAGGTTCTGCATTGATACAGGCTGACCACCAGCTGTGTTGTTTGTGATAGTAACGATAATGAAAGGAACTTTATCAGCATTAGCTGCGAGACATTCTTCAAGTTTCTTAGGATCGACATTACCTTTGAAAGGAACTTCAAGTTGAGTGTCTTTTGCTTCATCTATTGTGCAATCAACAGCGAAAGCTTTACGGCTCTCGATATGACCTTTTGTTGTGTCGAAGTGTGAGTTACCTGGAACGATGTCACCGTTTTTCACTAAGTGGCTGAAGAGAACGTTTTCAGCAGCACGGCCTTGGTGTGTTGGGATAACATATTCAAAGCCAGTGAGGCGTGTGATGACTTCTTTAAGACGGAAGAATGAAGATGAACCAGCGTAGCTTTCGTCGCCCATCATCATAGCAGCCCATTGACGGTCGCTCATAGCGCCAGTACCTGAGTCGGTCAAGCAGTCGATATAAACTTGATCTGCTTTGAGATTGAACAAATTGTAATGAGCTTCTTTCATCCATTGTTCGCGTTCTGCGCGAGTGCTTTTCTTGATGGGTTCAACCATCTTAATTTTCCAAGATTCTGCAAATGGTAATTCCATGATATTTATTTTTTATGTTAATATTTATTTTGATTTATAATGTCAACGGTCAACAGACACAGTCAACAGATTTTTGTGTATTTTATAAAACAGCCAAAGACCATCAGCCAATAGCTAACAGCTAACAAAAAATCTGTCTCTTTCCTTGAGGTTTAAGAATGTATATTTTTTACTCATCTGAAAAGTCATGACATTTTAATTTGGACTCCAAAATTATAAAATATTTTTGAAATATCAAAAGAAAAAGTATATAAAATAACAATGTTCTATGAACCTTTAACGTCGAACTCTAAACGCCGAACTTTCTACACTGAACTTTGAACTTTTTATTATTTTTGCAAGAAAAACAAGCTATGATTTTCATCACAGGATGCACAGGATTATTAGGCTCGCATTTAGTTGCAGAGATAGCCAACAGTCAACAGCCAACAGCCAACAGCCATATAAAACTTTTATGTCGTAAGAACAGCGACTTATCGTTATTAAAGAGAGTGTTGTCACGTTATGGTTTTAACGAGATACCTGATAACATTGAGTTCATCTATGGTGATGTCTTAGATTATGATATTTTAGAAGAAGCTATGCGCGATGTTGATGAGGTTTATCATTGTGCAGCTGTCGTTTCCTTCGATCCAAGTGACAAGAATAGCTTGATGAGAGTCAATGTTGAAGGAACAAAAAACATGGTCAATGCTGCTTTACAATGCGGCGTGAAGAAGTTCTGTCATGTAAGTTCCATTGCCGCATTGGGACGCGCCCTTGAAGGCGAGACTATAGATGAAGAATCGCCATGGACGCATTCTAAAAACAACAGCATCTACTCCAACTCGAAGCACGAGGGCGAGATGGAAGTGTGGCGTGGCATAGCAGAAGGCTTGAACGCGACTATCGTAAACCCATCGCTGATACTCGGAGCTGGCAAATGGGACTCGAGTAGCTGTGAGCTTTTCAACACCATCGCTAAAGGATTTCCTTTCTACACCACAGGCATCAACGGTTTCGTCGATGTAAAAGACGTGGCACGCGCCATGATAATGCTGATGGAAAATAACAAATTCGGACAACGCTACTGTCTCAACGGAGCTCTTATCTCATACCAAGACCTGTTCAAACTGATGGCTGACAACTTCAACGTCAAGGCGCCTCATATCAAAGTCGGCAAGTTCCTCAGCGAAGTAGCATGGAGAGTCTTCTGGATATTAGGAAAGATACAAGGCAAGAGGCCTCTCATCACCAAAGAGACCGCACGCACCGCAACAAGAAAATACTCCTATTCCTCAGCAAAAATCATAAAAGAATTAAACTTCACATTCACACCTATAGAAAAAAGCGTGAGAGAAATATGCGAAAACTTTGAAAAATGAACAATGAACAATGAACGATGAACAATTAACAATTAACAATTAACAATTAACAATGTATAATTAATAGTTAATGGTTATTAATTACTCATTGACTTGTTGTCTCTTCATATCCTTATATTTGCCATCGAAGATTTCAAACTTCACAAAGCGACAGTCTAAGGAGCCGTTATAGACCTCTATCTTCTTTGAAGGCTTCAAGCCTATGAGTTTAAGTACTTCTAAGTTACTGCTTATCACCCAGGCGTCGTAGCCTTTGAATTTATGTTTTAAAGTATTACCTATATTCTTGTATAAATTAACGATGTCTTTTTCCTCGAGGCGTTCGCCGTAAGGAGGATTGATGAGCAAGATACCTGGAGCTTCTGGCGGTGTCATCTCGAACATATCTTGTTGCGAGAGCGTGATATCGTGAGAGAGATGCGCGCCTTTGATGTTAGCCTGCGCTATCTGCACTGCCTTAGCGGAATGGTCTGATGCGAATATCTCATAGTCGAAGTCACGTATCTCTTCATCGGCTTCTGTCACTATTTTTTTCCATAGTTTCTCGTCAAAGTCACGCCATTTCATAAAGCCATAACTCTCTCTAAAATAACCTGCTGGGATATTCATCGCCGCCATAGCAGCCTCAATAGGAATAGTTGCAGAGCCACACATACAATCGACGAAATTTCTATCGTAGTTCCAGCCAGTGAGTTTTATAAGTCCTGCTGCGAGCACCTCGTTGATAGGAGCCTTATCGACGGCTTTACGATAGCCTCTCTTGTGCAAAGACTCACCCGAGCTGTCAAAAGAGAGTGTCACCTTCTCATTCTCTATATGGATATTAATTCTCAAATCCGGATTTTCAACATCGACAGAAGGACGCGCACCGTATTTATTACGGAACTCATCAGCGATAGCGTCTTTTACTTTCAATGCCGCATATTGCGAATGTGTAAAATAGTTGCCACTCACCACGGCATCGATAGCGAAAGTCTCTTCAATGCCGAATATCTCATGCCACTTGATTTCAAAAATCTTCTTATATAACATGAGTTCGTTACGAGCTACGAAAGTCTGAATTGGTTTTAAAATGCGCAATGCTGTACGAAGACAGTAATTTGCCTTATACATCAAGGCTTTATCAGCGTCGAAACTGACAGCACGATGTAAGACATTTATATTCTCTGCTCCTAATGCTTGTAATTCGTCGGCGAGTATTTGTTCAAAGCCTGGCAACGTCTTTGCCACTAAAGTAAAAGTATTTTCCACTGTTAATTTATTTTTTACAAAAATAGAAAAAAACTCATTGTCTCACTGACTTATTGACTCATTGACCGAAATTATTTACTTTTGCATACGTAACTGCACGGACACATCGAATGTGTCTATCATCATATCTATCATAATCATGACAATAATAGAAGCTCAGAAAATCGTCGATGAATGGATTAAGACTCACGGCGTAAGATATTTCAATGAACTTACAAATATGACTTTACTGACTGAAGAAGTAGGCGAACTTGCCAGAATTATCGCCCGCACCTACGGTGAACAGTCGTTCAAAGAATCTGATAAAAAATACGACTTAGCCGATGAGATGGCCGATGTTTTATGGGTTTTGATTTGTCTCGCCAACCAGACAGGTGTCGATTTAACAGAAGCATTTAAAAAAAACTTAGAGAAGAAGACAAATAGAGATAAAGACAGACACATTAATAATTTAAAGTTAACAACTGACTCTGACACTGACTTTTGACTTTAGACTTTTAACTTTAGTCCTAATACAATGAAGAATCACAAATTTCTATTAACAATATTATTATTCGTTCTTAACATCTGTCTGAATGCTCAGAACCGTATCAACGGTATTGTTATTGATGATAAAACTAATGAGCGTCTTGCATTTGTAAATATAGTCATCAACGAAGATGGAACATTAGGAACGACAACCGACATCGATGGCAATTTTTCAATCAAGACAAAAAAGGAAATCAATAGTCTGACATTTTCTTTCGTAGGTTATGAGAAAAAAACAATAGATATTAATGAGGGACAGGACAACATTTTCGTTAGGTTGAAACCTCTAAACATTCAGCTCTCAGAAATTGTGATAGATGGAAGTCACGACCCTGCAAATCGCATCATCGACAGTGTCTTCAAATATAGAGACTCCAACAATCCTAAAAGTTTAGATTCGTATTATTATAAGATATACGACAGCTTTACCTTCACTATTGACACGACTAACCTAAGTGCTAACGACGAGATGCGGAAAGAATTTGAAGACAAAGACTTGTTAGTAATGGAGACCGTATCGGAGCAATTTTATCATAAACCTAATAAAAACAAGAAGAACATACTTGCAAATAAAATATCAGGTTTAAACAACCCTATGTTTATCTATATCTTAGAAAACATACAAAGCATTGGATTTCAAGAAGACTTTGTCACGATAAACAGCAAAAACTATGTTAATCCCATCAGTAAAGACAGTAGAAAGAAGTATATCTTTGTCTTAGAGTCATCTTTTAAAAATGAAAGCAACGACAGTATCTTCACGATTTCCTTTAGACCATACAGAAACACTCACTTCAATTCATTGAAAGGAACTATTACTGTTAACTCCGATAATTGGGCAATTCAAAATGTAAAAGCAGAACCTTCCAAGCAAGAGAACATCTTCAATATCAATATTCAACAAATGTATGAAAAGGCAAATGGATATTGGTTTCCGAAGCAACTGAACACAAATATCATCGTGATGTTTCCAGATGGCAACAATGTCGGCAACGATGGTGTTATGTTAGGAATAGGGAAAAGTTATATCACCGAAATAAGCATCAACGAAGACATCAACAAAAATACATTCGACGCCACCATCTCAATAGATGAAAAAGCAGGAGAATCTGACAACATCATAAGAAATTATCGTTACAACAAATTGAGTGAAGAACGATTAGAAGCGACATATAAATACGTTGATTCTGTATTTAAAGAAAATAACATCAACTTCGACAAAATTGCTGAGTCGTTATCGTTTCTGACAGAGAATGAAATTCCTTTAGGATTTATAAGTTTCAGATTAGACGACCTAATGGATTACAACATAGGTAACGGCTACATGCTTGGCTTAGGATTAAACACCAACAAGAATCTATCGAAATATTTCTCGATAGGAGCAAATGTAAATTATTGGTTTAAAGCAAAAGAATTTAACTATGGAGGTAATCTCGACTTTAACATATTACCATCGAAAGACATGAGATTAAGAATTTCTGCATCACATCAATTCGAGCGATTAGGTAATTATGGTTTTGAAGAAAAGAAGAATGTATTAAACCCATCTGGATACAAACATTTTTATATCAAAGCGACATCATTAAACGATATGATTTCTGCTGAATATTCAACGTATATCAACCAATATCTTAAAGGATTTGTACGATTTGAAGTCGGAGATAAAATTGTTTTCAACAGCCAACAGCTAAACGCCAACAGTCAACAGCCTTATAGATTAAGCACATTAGATTTCAAGTTACGAATTGCTTTTGGAGAAGATTTCATAAAATCAGAAAACGTATTAAAATCTGAGGGAAATGCCAATCCTGTGATTTGGCTTTCATATCAGAAAAATTTAAGAGATGTATTTAGCAGCCCTTACAATTTCGACAAGATAGAGTTTTTATTTAGAGGAAAAAATGAGACACGATATTTTGGCGAGACATCATTGACTGCTCAGTTGGGATATATCAATGGTCTTGCTCCTGTCACCGAGTTATTTAACATTGAAGGCAGCGGTAACAACAAATTCAACATCTATTGTCCAGAGAGTTTCAGCACCATGCGTCCTGATGAGTTTTTCTGCGATAGATTTGCTGCTTTATATTTCTCTCACAACTTCAGGAATCTCTTAATTAATTACAAGAAGTTCCACCCTGAAATAATATTAATTACAAATATCGCATGGGGAGATTTGAAAGCGCAGAATTACAGTGATGCAGTGATCCAAAGACTTGAGGACTTGGAGACTTGGGGACTCAGTGACTTAAAAAACGGTTATTACGAAAGTGGCATTGTGATTGACAACATCATAAAGGCAGGATTCACTAAATTAGGCTTTGGCACTTTCTACCGTTATGGACCTTATTCTTACGAAGAAATATCAGATAATTTTGTCTTTAAAATCAATATCAGTATTAGTTTATAAAACAAAAAATCTGAAAACCTGATAGTTCTTAGGACATCTCAAATTCTCAGATTTTATAGTTTATATTTTAAGCCTTAAAATGCTAATTTCTTTTGTATTTCTTCAAAGTCTTCTTTAGCAAGTTGAAGTTTAGGACGTCTAAAGTCCAAGTCACCTTCATTTTGCATTGGTACAAGATGAATGTGAGCATGAGGCACTTCGAGACCAATGACAGCCACGCCGACCTTAACACAAGGAACGACATTCTTCATCTTCACTGCAATTTGCTTCGCAAAGACCATCATTTCAGCAAGATCATTATCCTCAATATCGAAGATATAATCTGTTTCTTTCTTAGGAACGACAAGTGTGTGTCCTTTTTGTACTGGATTGATATCCAAGAATGCGAAGAACTTATCGTTCTCGGCTATTTTATAGCAAGGTATCTCACCGTTGATTATTCTTGAAAATATTGTAGCCATAGTCTTAACGTGTTATTTCAATAATTTCAAACATAACTTTACCTGCTGGCACTTGTATCTCAACTTGATCGCCGACAGATTTACCGAGCAGACCTTTAGCTATTGGTGAGGTAACAGATATTTTATGATTTTTAAGGTCAGCCTCTTTTTCTGGAACAAGAGTATAAGACATAAGAGCGTTAGTTTTCACATTCTTAATTTTCACTGTTGAAAGAAGTAAAACCTTAGATGTATCCATTTTTGATTCATCAAGTACGCGCGCACTCATAATCAGTTGTTGAAGTTCAACTATTTTCATCTCAAGATGTTGTTGAGCTTCTTTAGCAGCATCATATTCGGCATTTTCTGAAAGATCTCCCTTATCACGAGCTTCAGCAATTGCCTGAACGACTTTTGGACGTTCCACAAGAATAAGACGATCTAATTCATCTTTTAATTTCTGAAGTCCAGCCTGTGTAAAATATTCAATTTCAGCCATAATATGTGATTAATTAATTTTTAATAAAAAAGAAAAAAGAGACCCTTACCGAAATAAGGGTCCTTTTGTTAAATACGTATGCAAAGATACGAAATATTTTTAAATAAAGGTCAATCTTTAGAAAATAATTCTAGCACCTACTGAATGAGTACCATTCCAGTGTTTTGTTTCGCGGAATGAGTAATCGATAGACACTTTCATTTTATCTCCGAGAGGAGCTTGTACTGAAGCACCTAAGGAGAGACCTGTATTTACATTTGTACACTCATCAGTCTCAATATCGCCCCATATTCCATTCTCAACGGTATAACCTGCGCGAAGCACTAAGTAATCTTTCAAAGAGCCTTCGAGACCTAAAGTCACTTGGTCTTTAGAGAATGAATTTGAGGTGAAGTTACCTGCTACTGTAAGACGATAACCTGCATCGAAGTTAAAGTCATAAGCTGCTGCGATATTCAACTGTGTTGGCAACTCGAATTTATCAGTACGGTGAATCACAGTGAGTGAAGAACCAAAGAAAGACTCTGGATTAGCTTTAAATGTAATACCGTCACCACCGAATTTCATAGTAGGTCCGATATTCTTCAAAGTGATACCGAAGTGAATGTTATCAGTAATACCTGCTACATATTGAATACCTGCGTCGAGAGCCACGCCTGTACCAACCATATCTGATATTGACTCGTTGATAATTTTCAAGACAAAACCAGCGTGAATACTATTTGAGAATGACTTAGCGAGAGCTATGTTGATATTCATCATACTAGGTTTAAAGGTACCTAATGTCATATCAGGATTTTCAGTAGTTGTTTTATAGATTTCACCAGGACTGAATGACATAACATAAAGACCTGCTACCACTGATTCTGATACTCTTGCGAGGAAACCGAATGAAAACATATTCACTTCGGAACCCTTTAACCAACTTGTATATGAGAAGTTCAAGTCTATAGAGTTAGTTGCTGTAATACCTGCAACATTACCCCACATAGCATCTACACCATGTACTGTTGACATACCAGCATTACCCCAACCTGAGGTTGCTGCCCATGGATTGATTAACAATTCTGTAGCGCCTGCTTGACCAGACCTATCCTTATTACCTGCGAATACTTCGTTGCTGAATCCTAATACTAAGATTGTCAAGCTTACTATAACGATAGATTTAAATAACTTTTTCATGATCGTACTTTTTTATTTTGTTCGCATAATAATTAGAATGTATTCAAGTCAACTTGACGCATAGCAGCATAGAACTTAACTGTCTTCTCATTGCCTGTAGTATTATCCTTAACATGGATAATGTAGAAACCACTTGCAATAGGTGTATTAGCATGGTTCGTCAAATCCCACTCTACTGATGGCACATTAGAGTCTTTCTTGAACTGACGGATCTTCACACCGTTGACAGTATAAATCGTCACAACACACTTGTCAGGAAGATTTGCAATCTTGACTTTATGGGTAAGAGCGTTATCTTCATAACTTGAGAAGGCATAGTATGGGTTAGGAATAACTGTAACCATATCGAGGTCAGACTTAGCTTTCTCAAGGTCATTTACTGTAGGTCCTAAACCGACTGTGCTAAAGGTATAGTATGGATAGTCACCATTACGTGTTTCTTTATCATACAAGTCAGGTTCAATCACATTGCTATAACTTTCATCAAAATATTCTTTTTGTATTGAGAAATCGCCATAACCTGGTCTATATGGTGTTGCTACACGCACAGAAATCTTAACAGGGTTACCCTCTTGTAACCAAGGTCTTCCTTCAACTGCCATAGGCATACCAGCCCATAATGGTTGACCCCAGAACTTAAGTGAATAAACCTTAGCTGTGGAAGATGATGGAGTATTTTCGATAGTCTTAAGTGTTTCACATATATATGCTCCTGCATCGTATGCTGGTGATCTATAATCTATATCTCCTAATTTTCCTCCGTACTGCATAGGGAATATGTAAACGAAATGTTTACCTCCCATAACTGCTGTATTATCAACAGGGTCGAACAATACAGGATCTGACATCTGAGCTAAAGGTGCCGACAACACTGTATTTTCTTTAAGTGCTGGTGGATTGAACAACATATCGCGACCATTGAGATCTGGATAATATGAGTCTTCTGAGAAACAAATATTCAAACGTGCACCAGATTCAATATCTATAGCATAACCTGGGAACCATCCCATACCTCTTGATGAGATATAGTTTGCAGCGTCTTCATTCATACTTGGTTCGTCATCGAGACCACCTTCATATGGTTTACCATCTTTATCGACAGAAGGTGCGTAACGTAATGAATATTGAGGTACATTACCCTCAGAGAGGTTCTTGTCCATACACATTTCAATGACTGGACAACGAGTCCACTTCGACTTATCAGAAGTTAAAACGATGTCGATAGAACCTATCTTACGGAACACTGAGTCAACACGAGCACCTGGGAAGAGTGGAGCTGGCATAAATGAACCAGAATTGTTAGGACTTGTTAACATTAACGGAGCCCATGTTCCTTCTGCAATATTTTCAAAATTCTCATTAGGGTCATATACATTCTGTATTGCTCCATCATCAGACTTAACATCGTAGTCATTTTCGTGTTGCATACCTTCTTCTTGGTTAGCATAGGTACCAGAGCGGATCCAATTGAGAACAGAACCTGCGATATTATCATCATCTCTAATACCACTCAACCATTTATTAGAACTATCAGCATATGTAACAGAAGTTGTTATAACACCACCGTTAGTAGCAAGAACTTGATTAACTGGTTTTACTTTTCCATCATAGTTATCATAATAAGTACCTATCTTATGAGGACCTACAATCCATGGCTGATAGACACTCACTGAGATACCTCTTTCCAAGAAGATTTGCTCTGTTTGGAAGTCTGAAGTTGTTTCTGATTCAAAAACATCACCAGTATTAAGATCCTTTAATTTCCACTTAAAGACTGTCTTGACAGCAGAGTCACCCTCTATACCAGCATCACCTGTGACACCTTGAATATACTTCTCTTGGAACTCCTCAAACCAAATTGCATAATCTGTTTCAACAACATTTAATGGGTCGATAATTTTAACATCAACAGGACCATTTCCTGCCTTGTAAGTTGGGTGATATGCAATAGGATAATCTTTGTGTCCGAAGAATACACCTTCTGTAGCAGGGCCTTTACTTAAAATCTCGTCAACTGTCTTTTGTGACAATTCAAGCTGATTACCACCATTACCAAGACCTGACCAACGTGTAATTTGTGGTTTGTCACCATAATTAGAGTTGATTACTGTACCGTTGATAGTCTTATGAGGTGTTGCTGAATATAATTTGATATTCTTACGACCTGCAAGATAAGGTGTCTTTTGACCATAAAGTGCTATCGAGTTATTAGGGTCAACAGTATAATCCTGATAATTATTATAAGCATATGATATTGCCATATAATAATAGGTCTTATGGTTGATAAGGTTAACGTCACCTGTTGTAGTAAACTTATCTTGTGTGATGATATATGTTGTTTTGATACCTGCATCTGCGCCCTCTACCATCATAGTAGGAACAGAAGCTTGAAGATCATCATCATATACATAATTGATAATCTCTGAAACACCATTCTTAACGTCACATTGATATACTATACGAGCTTTTGAAACATCATTAAGTTCGTCAACACTTACTTCATCATTAATTAATTGGTAAACTATGTAACCTTCAAAACGATACAATGAGTCGTTACGTTGTGTAGAGTCTGTTGCGAGTGGGCCACAGATTTGAGGATCCATTTCTGTATAAGACTCATTGAAGTTATTAGAATTACTTGAATTTGAAATATAAAGTATGAGTTGTCTGTCAAGTTCACGGAATGTCAAATCTGGAGCATCTGGACCATCGAGAACATCGAAACAGTTGTCGAACATTGATTGACATTTATCGTCAACGCGGCGTAACAATTCTACTGAAGCCCATGCTGTACCAGCATTAGAACGAGCCCATGGCACACCGAAAGTGATATAGTTAACAGCACCTGGTTTCAATGTGAAAGGACCAGCTGATTGCATGAAACGACGGTCAGCAGGATTGTTTGGTGTTCCGTTGTTACCAGTCTCTTCACTCCAATAACCGTCGAAACCTGTTGGCAAACCTCCTGTACCCCAGTTACATGGGTCAGAGTCAAATGGGAACATGAAGTCACAAGCTACATCTGTAACACCAGCAGTACCTGGGAATGCATTACCGCCAAAGTGCATCTTTTCACCATTCTTCCAGATACCTCTAAGCAACTGATAGTATTCAGAAGCTTTTTGAGGGTCACCATTATCACTGTTATCATTGTTATGATATACGAAACGACGCATACCAAAACGTTCATCATCGATTATACCGTTACCAAAGTTAACACCGTTGATACTCTCATCACAATTTTCACCTGTTACGGGATCATATTTAGGATTATCTATTCCATCTGGATCCAAATAAGGACCTTGGAAGAAGTCAACACCAACTGCAGGAGGATTAGCACCATATGATTCTGGCTCACCATTACCATCGATGTTAACACCATTGTAACCATAACCTAAACCGCGGCTAACGTCACAACCAACGAAGTCATCTTGTGCATAACCAAGGTCAACGTCAGTCCATGGTGAGAAGTAAGTATTTGTTAAGGTATAAGTTGAACGGTTGATGATTTCGTAGCTATAGAATGTCATATTGTTGATTTCGTCATTAGTAGCGAAGGCGAATGCCTGAGCTCTAATTTCGAGACCGATAGCTGAACCACCTGTTTCTGTGTGTGAATTACCTTTATCATTAAATACCCACCATAATGTCTGGTCACCTTTGATTACTTGGTCAGCGAGGATAGAACCTTGGATAGAACCTTCTATTGACTCATCCATAGTAGGAACTTGACTATGACATAATTCATTATCGATGTCATAATATGGATAGTCACCTTGTGTAGGATCATAATGACCGTCTTTGTTTCTATCATAGAAAGGAGCGAGATAATAACTCATACCTCTACTTGGGTCACCGTGAGCTGGCCAATTTAAGATAGATGAAGGAATTTCATAACCATCATTTAAATTAGGAGCACCTGTCACAGGGTCACAATTAGCGATAAAATCATCGACTTCAGCACGAGTGATATTATACATCTTATCATATTCCATACATGTTACTTGGTCGATAGAAGCAGTACCATCAATGGTAAGAGGTCCTGTCCAGAAGTCGTTACCAACTTGACGGAAACGGATAGCAGCACACTTCAACTGTTTGTTGATGTCGAGACCAGCGATCCACAAAGAACCAGCATACAATGATGTTGCGGAACCATTAGCAGGGATATAGTATTTAGAACCTGTACCACCTGGCAAATCCCACCACATATCACCACCTGCATTAACACGAACTCTCGCATTGTTGATATTCAACCAAGCAAATGTAGAAGACGGTGTACAACCAGCTGTTGTACCTCTTAGAGTGCGAGATTTAGAGTCTTTCATCTTGACTTTCTCCGCTCTCGCATCTGTTACACTCAAGAAAAGAGAGGCAACAATTAATAAACGAACAATAGTCTTCATATTTTCAGTAATTTATTATTTCTGTTAGAAGTTAAATATTACACCAAATCTAATCTGACGTGGTTGTGAATAGTTACCAGCATAATTCACATAGAGGCTATACAAATCTCTATAAGCTTGTGGGTCTCTTTGTGTATTAATTTCACGCTGCCATTCAGGAGCTGTCAAGTAACCATCATCATCAGGATTACCAGTTGCAGAATAAACACCCATGATATTTCTTGCATCCAAGAGATTTAATACCTGAAGGTAAATATTCATATAAGCATTACGTCCACCTTCTCCATCTTTCTTACCGACTTTCAAGTTGATGTCCTTATCGATACGAAGGTCGAAACGGAATGACCATGGAAGACGTGAACCATACATAGAACCTGCCAAGATGTTTGTCTGTGATGTAAGTGGTGATGTGATATTTTCTGATGCTGTATATGGAGTACCAGAACCACCATTAACTGTCAAACTTGCACCTGTGTTTTGTAACCAATTGATAGGTTTCTTTCCTGACTTTTCGCGTTTTGTTACAGGACCATTATAATCTTTTCCTTCTCCGAAACGATAGTCAAGAACGATGTTAAATTGGTGACGACGGTCCCATGGCATTGGGAATGTAGAACGTAAGTTAGGAACACCAGCAGCAATCAATGAAGCCATAGTTGATGTACTTGCACCTGTTGCATCACTAAACTGCAAAGTGTAACTAGCACGTAAACGAACGTTCTTTGTTCTACGTAAGTCATAAGATGCTGTTATACCTTTAACGGTACTGAAGTCCAAGTTGCTATATGATGTATAGTCTTTAGGATAAGCACCTGTGTAACGATATAACTGGATCATATTACGAATTTCACGATAGTAACCTGTAATTGTCATTGATGATGAATTGGTTAATTTTTGTGTAAAACCAAGTTCATAATCGATGGTTTGTGAAGGTTTCAATGAAGGATTGTTGATAGCACCACTAATTTGGTCAAAGTAATAATATGTATATATATTAGTATATATATTTGAAGGACGTGATGTTAAAACATCATAGTGTGCAAAGAACAAGGCTTCGTCAGAGATTGGGAATGAGAATGATATACGAGGCATTACACTCCACTGAGGATCATAATCTTTGAAAGATGTTGTGCTGATCTTTTGTTGTGATGGATCCACAAGCCATGGTGAGATACCTGAACCCTTATCTAATGTTGTAGGGTTATTGATTTCACGACCATCTTCTCCATACCATACGTTACCAGAACGATAACCTACAATACTTGTTCTCTCATCTACCTTATTTACATATACTGCGAAATCATCGCCGATATTATCAGGAATATCTACTAAAGTTCCATCATCCATCTTAATACAGCCATTGGCATCAATAAGATCGCCAACTGTCTTATAGTCGTAAAGGATATATGGATCTTTCAACACTTTTTGGTTAGCATCGAAACGGTCAACACGAACACCAACATTAAAGATAAGATCTTTGAAAGCGAATTTATCTTGGATATAACCAGCCATGTAAACAGGTTTGAATGAACCTACAGGACGTGTATAATTTCCATTTTCATCTTTTTGTGTGAAGAAGTCTTCAAATGTAGGTTGTTCTTTGATTTTATTACCTTGATAGTCATATCCATAATATGATACATAGGAGTTACCATCTTGTGTCAACTCGTCTGGAGTAAACATACTGATGTCGAATCCATCTTGAAGAGTTGCAGTGTGCATAACACCGTTCTTATCATAATATTGGATAGTGTTATCATTGAAATCGTATGAGTCGATATTGATCCAGTCTAAACCATTAACATCAAGACCTAAAGCCTCACGTAAGTTCTTGTCGAATTGATACTGTGATGATTCGTCATATTTTCTATAATAACGAATAGTATCTACGAATCCATCATAGCTAACAACTTCAGGATTAGCGATGTCTAACTGTTGAATATGGAAGTTAGAAAGGTTTCTCATCAAATACCATAAACGATAGCCGTTAACGCCATAACTTCTGCTGCTACGTTGTTCATATTGGAAACCTAACTTCAACTCATGGTTACCTACTGTCAAAGCACCGTTAAGGTCAACGCTGAATTTATCAGATTCGCCGTATCCATAATTAGATTGGATTGTACCAGGAGCAGAATATAAACCGTAGAAAGCGCTACCAGCATCACTATTCAAGAGACCACCACCAAGTTGGATATCGGTGAAGTTTTGATAGTGTCCGAATGGATCTGAATAAAGGTCATAATATTTTGATGTATAATTTGCCAAGAGAGGATTTTGTTCTGAAGCTTGGAATGTTACCAAGGTATCATAATCCCATGATGTGGTTGCCCACACATTATTATAATAGTGAACTTGTCCATTCTCATCTGTCACTGCTATTGTAGAATCTGCGAAACCATAAGAAGGGCTCTTATAGATGGTATATTTACCGAGGTAACCATAATCCCAGATATTATCCCAGTGATCAGGATCGCCATATTCGTTTGTATAACGAGAATAGTCAACTTGCAAATTGTAGTAGAAGTTCTTTATCAAAGATGTACTTTCTTGTGGTGTTGGGAATCTTTGAGTAAAACGACCATAGACACGCCATGTTTGATCTTTACCGACAGCATTTTTGTCGTAGTTAAAGTAGGCACTACTCAAATTATAGGAGTTATACTTACTCATGTTGAAAGAACCACCGAATGTCAAGTTGATAGTTTCTGTTGTACGAACGTTGATATTACCTGTGAAGTTAGCGCTCCAACCAGAAGTATTCTTTGAGTTTTTCAAATACTCCATAGAACCCATTCTAGTATATTCACCGTTGAGGTAAGTACCAGCGCCTGTACCAGAAACACGTACAGGATTTTCCTTGATGTAATCTAACCATTCATCTGTAGCAGCATAATGACCTACTGCTGACAAGGCGCCATCGCGATTATAGCTAAACTCACCAGCTAAGAAGAAACCCAACAAAGCTGTCTCGCTATTCTTGCCTTTAATCAATGGACCTTGAACGTTGATACCAGCTCTGCTGTGTCCATAACCATCTAACAATTCAGATGTTTCTAACTCAATACCAGCACCGAATGTTCTTGAAGGTCCTTTAGTTGTCATGTTGATGATACCACCAGTAGCGTCACCATACATAGCAGGAAGACCTGACAAAATAACTTCAACTTGGTCGATAGCTGATTGAGGAACGGTAGCTGAACCTATGACGCGGACGCCGTCAACATAGTATGTTGCTCCATCACGAGCACCACGCATGTTACCAGCTTCACCGTCACTTGAGAAAACACCACCGACGCTTGCTGCTACAGCTGCAGCTGAACGTTGTGGCATCTTTGCAATCTCTTCAGCAGTAATTGTAGCACCACCAGAAGTGTTATCCTTTGAAATCAAAGGCACTTTGTAGTCCACAATTTCAACAGCGTCCAACATTTCCGATTGCATACTCATAGAAACATCTTGGAAAGTAATCTTGTTAGCAGGAATAACAACACCTTTCATGATGAAAGTGTTATAACCAACGAAGGTTGCTTTCAAGTCGTAAGTTCCTGGAGGAATCGGGTTAATGTCATAGTTGCCATCAAAGTCAGAACTGGCTCCACCGACTTGTGTACCTCCATTTTCCAACACAATGTTAGCAAATGGAATCGGCTCCCCAGTGTCCTTATCGACAACATTTCCTTGAAGTCGTCCGACTTGTGCAAGTGTTAACGTACATGTTGTCAACACAATGCATAGGGTAAACAGTAATTTTCTTAACATACCTTGAAATTTTATGTTATACTACTCAATTTAGTTCGTTAAAAAGAGTTCAAAAATACAATAAAAATCAAAACGAAACAAAGAAAAAAACATAGGAAAATAAAAATATTTTCACCATACGCTCAAGATATTATATTTAACATCTTGTTCTTTAAGATATTATAATATAATTCTATGCTAAAATATTTTTATTTTTTTGCAAATATTTCGCTTTTTCTTTACATTTTGAACCTTTCGGACTTACAGCAAACACTCATTATTCCCAATTAGTTATGATGTTATATAAAATCGTGTTACAAACTATTTATAACTTCCATAATATTCTCTTTCTTTCTCTTTGAGACAGGTACTTTTATTCCGTTTGTCAACACCACCATCATCTCATCTTTGATAAAATTTTTAATACATCTAATATTTACAAGATGTGACTTATGTGTTCTGACAAAATCGAACTCTTCTAATTTCTGTTCCATCTCTTTTAAGGTCTTGCTAACCATGAGGCTTGTATTATCCTTAAAGTGTATTATGGTATAGTAGTTATCTGACTCACATCGTATTATATCGTCAACATCAATGAGGTGAATTTTATCTGTCGTTGATATACTTATCTTTCTTACGACCAGCTGTTCTGGGTCGAGGTTTTTTAGTATTTTGTCATATTGTTTTTCGAGACTTTTCTTATACTTGGCATCTTTAACTTTCTCCACTGCTGCCACCAATTCTCTGGGGTCTATTGGCTTAAGAAGATAATCCAAGGCATCGTGGCGTATTGCCTTGATAGCAAACTGTTCATATGCTGTTGTAAAGATAACTTCAAAATTAGCATTATCAATGCTATTCAGCAACTTAAATCCTCCTCCACCTGGCATTTCTATATCTAAAAACACTAAGTCGGGACGATATGCTTCTATTATCATTCTACCTGTATTCACATCACCTGCCTCAGCACATACCATAACATCTTGGCAATATTGTGCCAATAACGACTTCAGAACTCCGCGAGCCATTTCTTCATCTTCTACAATAACGCAACGTATCATAATTTTATCTCTTTATTTGTTTTAATCTTGATAACTAATAACGATATTCACTCTCGTACCTATTGCAACTCCATTATCATCATACAAATCAACAACATCAACACTAAAATCATCGTTAGATATTTTACTCATCATCTCAAGACGACGCTTTGTAATACTCATTCCATATGATTTATGAGCTCCTCCTTGTTCTATCTTCATCTTTTCTGACAGCTTTCGTCCAACTCCATTATCCTCTATGACACACAACAACTTATAATCCTCTATCATCGACAGTTTTATATTCAGGAAGCAATCGCCTTTCTTAGGGACGAGACCATGAATTATAGCATTTTCTACAAAAGGCTGTATTATCAGAGGTGCAATCTCTATGTTTTTCACATCCACATCAGGCTCTATCTTTATATTGTAACTAAACCTATTCCCTAAGCGCATCGACTCCAATTCAAGATACAGCTGCACTGCCTCAAGTTCATCTGACAATGGAATATATCTTTCATTAGAGTTATTAAGAATACGTCGCATCAACCTCGAAAAACTCGATAAATATCTTACCGCATTATCAATATCGTGATTGATGATATATTGTTGTATGCTATTTAACGTATTGAAAATCACATGTGGATTCATCTGCAGTTGTAACGTCTTTTGTTTAAGCTGTACCATCTGCGCTTCAAGTTCAGCCACTTTACGTCTCTGCTCTCTTTTTTGATATATTATCTTACCTCTTTGATATATCAAGATGAAAAGTAATGCCATGACAATTAATGCCACCGAAATGGTGAAGATAGTTCGCTGATACCATGCTGGATGTATTATTATTGTCAACCGCAGAGGTTCTTCATTAGAGATATTAACTTCATTGGTTGCCATCAAGTTAAAGACATAAGTACCAGGACGTAACTTGCGATAATCTGCATATCTATGTTTGGAGTCATACGAGAGCCATTCGTTGTCGTAATTTTCCAATTTACATAAATACTTAACCATGTTCTTTCTCACCAAGTTAAGTGTTGTAAAAGCTATCTCGAAAGAGTTTGACGTATATGGCAAGTTGATAGTATCACCATCGGTAAGGTAACGATATTTAACATCGTTGTTTGTGCTTAATGATGTCACTATCACCTTAGGTTTCTTTGTTTCTAATTGAATCTCATTAGGGTAGAAATAATTAAAGCCATTGAAGCCGCCAAAAAATATCTGACCTCTTTTACTTCGCAGGAAAGCATTTGGAGTAAACTCATTACCTTGCAATCCGTCGCTCTCGTCATATAACGTTATTTCTTTTGTACTCAGATCATATTTCATGATACCTTTACTTGTACTTGCCCAGAGAAATCCGTTGTCATCAGGTATGATAGAGTATATCATCGTTCCAAAACTATCTTCTCTTTTTGAAGTTTTAAATGTCTTGGTATCAGGCGACAACGCCACCATTCCATTTGAATACGATCCAATATAATATCTTCCATCACCACCAGCAACTATATCAAAGAGTCCGTTATTTCTCACCACATCATCTTTAGTAAGAGAATCTGGCAAACGATAAGTCGTGAAACAATCTGTATCATAATGATATGTCGCAAGACCGTCACCTGTTGTTACATAAAGCACATCATCAGCAAGCATCAAGTCATAAACATCATCGTTAGGTATCGATTTATTGTCTTTCTTGTCGTTAAGATAAAAACAACTTTCCTTAGTGATAAGATTTATGCAGTATAATCCCATATTAGTGGCTATCCACATATTCTCATATTCATCACATGTAATCTCTCTTACAACAGCACGATCTATGTTATCTATTTCATATTCTTTTGACACATCAATAAGCCTATCATTTTTAATATCATAGATATACAATCCATTGTTACGCGTTCCTACCCATAACATGGCATCTTTATAGAGATAAAAACTATACACATACAACGACTCAAAATAATCTTCCTTAGCGTTAAAGAACGTCTTAAAGTCTTTTATAGACTCATCGTTAGCATTAAAAATCTTCACACCCGACTCTGTACCGACCAAGATATTGTCGTCGTTAAGTTCAAGGAAATATGTTATTGAGTGCATCAATCCTTTTTCAAATATATTGATAGTATGAAACTTAGCCAAGTTGTTTTCAAGACGGTTTAAGCCACTAAATGTTGCAATCCACACAGAGCCTGTTTCATCTTTAAAAATATCGTAAATATAATTCTCTGAGATCGTATATCGTCTGTCAAATTTCGATATATGTACTGCTGTCTTTCTTTTATGGTTATATATGTATAGTCCATCGCTATACGTACTTATCATAATTTCTTCATCACTTACGGATATTATTTGAGAGACATCAATTCTTGACGAATAATAATTTGTTAGACTATTTAGGTCTATTACTTCCATCTCTTTATTGGCAATATTCAAAAGTGTCAAACCATTTGTTGAGCCTATAAACAAATTATCATCGTCAACAACGAACAGGCAACGCAGATCGCTATCCGACAATGTATTATTCAGTCCTTCAACACTATAATAATGTCGCACAGACTGGTTGTAATCTTGGTAACTAACGAGGCCATTAGATGTAGCAACCCACCAAGTGTCATATTTAGGCATATACACAATACTTCTAACCTCATAATTAGGAAAGTAGTTGCTGACTTTAGGCACACGGAAATCTTTAGTAGTCAGATCATAAACAGTAGTTCCTCCTTTAGTACATATAGTTATCCTACCGTTTATCGGTTTAGTTATATGATGGATATAATTATCAGGTAGTATGAGAGAGTCGGTCTCTTTGAAGAAGTTAGTAGCTCGTTTATTTTTTAAATCATAAACACACAGACCTCTTTCCGTACCAATGAATAAGGTATCGCCTACAGGCTGAATATCTGTAATAGTGGCATTTATAATACCATCAATCTGGTTATATTCTTCAAAATTATAACTGTCGAAAGAGTTCAGACCTCTTTTAGTACCGAACCACATCATTCCGTTATCATCTTGCGCAATAGAAGTGACAATACTCGTACTTAGATACGACTTAGATGAATATGTATTTTCAACATTTTTATTTAGATAATATGATGACAAACCATTATCTTGTCCTATCATCATTTTACATGACAGGAAAAGAACGACAGCACACATAACAATATGTTTCATCATGTTTCTCTTCATATTACATTTCTTTTCTCGGCAAAAATAAAACATAAAAAAATACGTTTACAACTAATGTCAATAGCCTACAAACTTAATAAAATATTTTTAAAGGCGATGAATTTGTTTTATTTTCTTTTAGAGTAAACAATTATTATGTATTTTTGTTCTTGTTTTTATGAAAAAAATATTTCTCATATTAAGTTGTCTGTTGTTGTCGCTGCAATCTTGTAACGACACGCCTGAAAATCCTAATGCACCTGATGTTTATATCAACTTCAGCATCAACCCCAATTCTCTTGAGTTTTATGAGATTAACACTGTAAGCGGCTGGATGTATCTAACATCGCAACGTCCAAGTCGTGGGCTTATTGTCTATCGTTATGCTATTGATGAATTTAAAGTTTATGAGAGATTAGCACCTAACGAACCTAATTATTGCGGAGACAACTCTCGACTTATTGTAGAATTTCCTTTTGTAGTTGACACTTGCTTAAACGTAGAATACAGCATCTTAGATGGTTCTATCATAACAAAAGGGTTTCATGGTTACCCTTTAATTCAATATCACACTCAGTACGATGGAACTATATTAAGGATTTATAATTAAATCAAAGATAAAGGCTGTTGGCTAACAACTACTAGCCAACAGCCTTTAAATTTAATATCTATAAATATCAGATTTATATGGTCCTTCTACTGGGACTCCGATATAATCTGCTTGTTCTTGTGTAAGTCGTGTCAACTTAACACCTATCTTTTCTAAATGTAATCTCGCTACTTCTTCATCTAAATATTTAGGCAGACAATATACATCTACAGGGTAGTTGCCTCTGTTTTTCCATAAATCTAATTGTGCTAATGTCTGATTTGTGAATGAGTTACTCATCACGAAACTAGCATGTCCTGTGGCACATCCAAGATTTACCAAACGACCTTCAGCCAAGATGAAGATTGCGTTTCCGTTAGGCAAAATATATTTATCTACTTGAGGTTTGATGTTGACTTTCTTAACGCCTTCTAAATTTTCCAAAGCCGAGACTTGAATCTCATTATCGAAGTGACCGATATTACATACTATAGCTTGGTCTTTCATCTGGAGCATTGTCTCGAGAGTGATGACATCGCGGTTACCGGTGCAGGTGACATAGACGTTACCTTCTTTGACAGCCTCTTCCACTGTAGTGACTTCGAAGCCTTCCATTGCAGCTTGGAGAGCGCAGATAGGATCGATTTCCGTCACGATGACTCTTGCGCCGTATGAACGCATTGAGTGAGCGCAGCCTTTACCCACATCGCCGTATCCGAGAACGACAACTACTTTACCAGCAAGCATGACATCGGTGGCACGTTTGATACCGTCGGCGAGTGATTCGCGGCAGCCGTATAAGTTATCGAATTTTGATTTTGTGACGCTGTCGTTTACGTTGATAGCAGGAACCAGAAGTTTGCCTTGTTCTTTCATCTGATACAGACGATGCACACCCGTTGTTGTCTCTTCTGAAACGCCTTTCCAGTTAGCCACCACCTCGTGCCAGAAGTTAGGATTCTCTTCGTAGGTAGCTTTGATGACCGACATAAGAGCAGCCTCTTCAGCGTTGTTAGTTTCTACATTCAAAAGTTCAGGGTTGTTTTCGCAGTCGTAGCCTTTGTGTATTAATAAGGTAGCATCGCCGCCGTCGTCAACGATAAGGTCTGGACCTTTGCCGTCAGGGAATGTGAGAGCGCGTTTTGTACACCACCAATAATCTTCAAGTGTCTCGCCTTTCCATGCGAATACTGCTGTTCCTGTAGCTGCTATTGCTGCAGCGGCATGATCTTGTGTAGAGAAAATGTTGCAGCTTGCCCAACGTACTTCTGCGCCGAGAGCTACTAAGGTTTCAATCAAGATAGCTGTTTGTATTGTCATGTGAAGAGATCCGCTGATACGTGCTCCAGCAAGAGGCTTCTCTTCGCCATATTTCTTACGGAGAGCCATTAAGCCTGGCATCTCATGTTCTGATACTTCAATTTCTTTTCTTCCCCAGTCGGCGAGATTCATGTCCGCCACTAAATAAGGAAGATCAATTTGTCTTAATTTTTCATTCATGATATGATGATTTATCTATTTCTTTTAAGTTTGCAAAGATATGAAAATGACTCTGAACTTTGACTCAGACTCTGACTTTTTTTTAGGCGATTGAGACGCATCAACTATACATTGTTTATTTTCAAAGGCATCGTTGGTACGTCTCTACATTGTTCATTACTAAAACCCTTCAAGGTTCATCGTCACTGTTGGTATCAATAATATTCCTCCTATTATGATAAGCAATAGAATAAACTTCCACGCCCATTTAAGCCACTTCTGATACGGAACCCTTGCCACGCCAAGAGCCGCGATAAGAACTCCTGATGTCGGTGTTATCATATTAGTAAAGCCATCACCAAATTGAAACGCCATCACCGTGGCTTGACGACATACTCCTATCAGGTCGCTGAATGGCGCCATGATAGGCATCGTTATCGCCGCTTTCGCCGAACCCGATGGAATGACGACGTTGACGATAGTCTGTATCGCATACATAATCTCTACCGATGCTATCTTGCCTAAGTCGGTCATCGATTTTGAAAGTCCGTATAAAATAGTGTCGATGATTCCGCCTTCTTGTAATATTATCACGATGCCGCCCGCGAGACCTACAATGACAGCCGCCGAAAGAATGTCGCTCATTCCTTCGATGAACAGCTTGGCTATCTCGTTGGCGGTCTTACCTATCGCAAGTCCGCTGGCTATTCCCATCACTAAGAACAAAGTCGCGATCTCCATCACGTACCAACCGTAACCCATAACGCCGACGATAAGATAAAGAATAGTGTAAAGTAAAATTAACAATATGAAGTTATGTACTGTCTTTCTCATGGAAAGCGGTCCGACTATCGCGAACAAAGCTGTCAGTATTGGAATTATCGGTGCTGTAAATGAAGCGTTGCCCACTTCTAAAGTCGTTGTCGGATAACAGAACGAGAATATCGTCATCGCGATAAGAAGTGCGGCATAGACATACCAAGCACCTTTACATTTTATCGGTTCATATTCCTGCTGTCCTTCAATATTATGCGTTCTCCAATAAGCGTCCTCTTCATACATGATTGATGACTTCGGGTTTTTCTTTACCTTCTTAGCATAAAGCAAGACGAAAGTTATCAGCACTATATTAAGTACAAACCAGCAAAATATTCTGTATCCTATACCTGAGAAGAGAGGCACTTCTGCGATGCCTTGCGCTATTCCTATCGTAAAAGGATTCAATATCGCGCCGGCGAAACCGACATGAGCCGCCACATAAACCATGCAGACTCCGACGATGGAGTCGTAACCCATCGATATTGCTAAAGGAATCACGATGATGATAAACGCGATACATTCCTCGCTCATCCCGAATATGGCGCCGAACAAACTGAAGAGCAGCATTATCAACACGATGATGATATTATCGACGCCGAGGAATTTAAATAATTTATAATTCTCTAATTTCTTTGTAAACTTCAGGAAAGAAAATATTCCCATATCGATGGCGTGACTTTTATTCATGATCCAAAACGCTCCGCCTATTATCAAGATGAAGACGATTATCGAGCTTTGTTTCTCAAATCCTTTAAACAAAGCCGAGAAAACATGCCATGTCTGAGGTTCTGAATTATATTCACCTTGATATTCGGCTGGAAGTTCATCTTGATAATAGAAGTTCATCTCCGTTGTTTCCGTTCCGTCAACGACGACATTTTCCTTGATATAAAATCCAGGTTCCACAAACCACGTCATCATCGCCGAAATAACGATGATAAAAAAAACTATTACAAAAGTATGCGGTACTTTTTTCTGTGTCATAAAAAACTTTTTATGCAAAAATAAGTCTTTTATATATAAAAAAAACACTATCGTTGAAAATAATATTATTAGTAAAAATTAACACAATATTGGCATTATTTTTATTGTTTTTAAGTCGTAAAAGAAATATTAAAAAATGATAAAGAATACGCTTACCACTTCCGACATTATGGATCTTATTTCTGATTATAAGTCAGAGATAAGAAAGCTCAATGCCAAAATATCTTTCTGCGAAAATAGAATTCTCGAGCTAGAAGAATTGATTGACGATGAAAACATTTTCTCTGCCTCCGATTCTAATGATGATAATGGCAACAAACTCTTCTCTCGTACAAGGAAGAAAGAGACCAAGCCTCGCAAACCATATCCCTTATCTGATTGGGATCAGATAATCTTGGATATTTTAAAAGATAATGGCAAGGCACAGCTCAGCAAAGACATCTACGAGCAAGTCTTTGAGAGAGCCAAGAAATCTGGTATTTATATTGACGACATCAAGAGCAAGGCTAAAATAAATCAATGTCTTGTAAAGCTAACGAGTCGTCGCAACGACCTCGTCAAGGTGAGATATGGAGGACGCGGCTTTGCCTATTGTCTTCCAGAATGGATTGATGAAAACGGCAAGATAAAGAGTGAATATATCTAAAAAAAATGAGACGTCTTAGCGTCTCATTTTTTTATTTAAAGCATGAGGTAACTCATCAAGATACCAGCTGCCACTGCCGAGCCAATAACACCAGAGACATTAGGTGCCATAGCGTGCATCAGCAGGTGATTTGATGGATCGTATTTCTGTCCCTCTATCTGTGATACACGAGCGCTGTCTGGCACAGCAGAGACGCCTGCATTACCGATGAGAGGATTGATCTTATCACCTTCTTTCAAGAAGAGGTTCATAAACTTAGCTCCAAGGATACCAGCTGCTGTAGCTATCATAAACGACAATGCTCCTAAGCCAAATATCAACAACGACTCTTTTGTCAAGAAGACATCAGCCTGCGTCGATGCGCCGACGGTGAGTCCTAATAATATAGTGACAATATCGATAAGAGCGTTGCTTGCTGTATTAGCGAGACGTTTTGTCACACCGCTTTCTTTCAACAAGTTACCGAAGAACAACATACCAAGTAGCGGCAATGCCGATGGGCTGATGAAAGTGGTGAGGAGAAGTCCTACTATAGGGAAGCATATCTTCTCTGTCTTGCTCACTACACGAGGAGGCTTCATATGAATGACGCGCTCTTTCTTTGTAGTAAGAAGACGCATGATAGGAGGCTGGATAAGCGGTACGAGAGCCATATAAGAATAAGCTGCTATGGCGATAGGTCCTAAGAGATGAGGAGCCATCTTCGACGAGAGGAAGATTGCTGTAGGGCCATCAGCACCGCCAATGATACCGATAGCACCAGCTTCTTTAAGGTCGAAGCCGAGATATAACGCACCGATGAATGTCAGGAACACACCCAACTGAGCAGCAGCTCCTAATATCATAAGACGTGGCTGCGATATCAAAGAAGAGAAGTCAGTCATCGCCCCTATGCCTAAGAAGATAAGAGGAGGATATATACCTTGACGCACTCCGAAATAGAGATAATTCAACACCGAGCCTTTCTGGTAGATACCTGTCTGTATGTTAAGATTGAAAGCCTCGTTGATAGTAGCTAAGGCTGTCTCTTCTGTCATACCTTGAGGCAATGTTATAGAACCTGCTGTGAACATCTCGTTAAAACGAGTTATAGCCTCATCGAGTTCTAATTTGATATTCTCACCATTGAATAGACTCACCATCAATGCTTGTGCTTCCTCAATATTGGATTTCAGCACGTTCTGGTCGGCGAGTTCTTGAAGATGATTAAGAATATCATTAAGGTTAAAGGTATAAGTCTGTAAGAATGGGATATTACCTATTATAATGCCTGTTCCGATAGGAATAAGTAACATAGGTTCAAACTCATATTTGATAGCCAAGAAGATAAAAAAGAATGCAACAAGGATCATGATGATATTGCCCCTTGTTGCATTTTTAAAACCTGTGAAAGCGAAGAAATTACTCAATCCATTAGCGATCTCCTCTCCCACCTTAGGTGTTGCAGAGACATCGTATGATGCCTCTGCATTATTTTCATTTATCTCTGTCACGACATTTTCAGTTACTGTATCTGCAAACACGCGTTCTGCCATTGTAGCATTAGATGTCACAAAGGCATGAAGCACGAACATCACGACAAGTAACGTGAATATGACGAAGGCTTTTCTTCTGACAGTATTTTGTTTAGTTTTCATGGCAATAAATATTAACCTATTACAACTAAAACTGCACCTTGAAGAACATTGTCGCCTACTCTGACTTTAATATCTTTTATTTCACCATCAACTTCTGCGAGGAAGTTGTTTTCCATTTTCATTGCTTCGTACATCAAGATTTTGTCGCCGCGTTTCACTTGGTCGCCAACATTAACGAATATCTGCATGATGGTACCAGGAAGTGGAGCTAATGCTTTGAAACCGTTGGCATCGCCTGCTGCAGGAGCTGCCTTTGGAGCTTCAGCTTTTGGTGCTGCTGGACGTGGAGCTGCGACAACAGGTTTCACTTCTTCCTTCTCACGTTCTACGTCAACTTCATATTGTGTTCCATTGACAACAACTTGAGCTTTGTCGTTTTCGAAGCTCTGAACTTCTACTTCATATTGTTTGCCACTTATTGTGAACTTAAACTTTTTCATATTAATATCTATTTAAATTATTTATTCCTAAAATTTTAGAACTCCATGGTGACGAATAACGAGGCTGTGCTCTCTTGATAGTCAGCTTACCTGATTCTTCATCATGAACTTCCATCGACATCGACAACGCCAAGCCTATAGCTACGATAACATCGTCATTCATATTATTTTTAGAAGTACTCATGTCTTTATTATTATTCTCCACAACTTCTACTTCATCTTTCGTCTTATCCTTATTGAAGAGCTTTTTCCAATCGGCATTGATGAGTTTAGATACTCCTGTGAAGATAAGAAACAGCACCACCAAAGCCAATATGACTATGAGGAAACCACTTATTGTCACTATCCAACCCTTAAGTTGTAAACCGTCTTGTATCGCTAGCAAGGATAAATATAAAGTATTCATTGTCTTAATTTTTTAAAGTGGTATGTTACAATGTTTCTTAGGAGGATTTGTATCTCTCTTTGTCTCTAAAGCCTGTAATGCTCTGATGATACGGAAACGTGTGTTGCGTGGCTCGATGACATCGTCGATATAACCGAACTTAGCTGCGTCGTATGGGTTAGCGAATTTATCGCGATAATCTTGTTCTTTCTTAGCTACCAACTCTGCGCGTTCTGCTGGGTCAGCGATAGCTGCTATCTCTTTACCGTCGAGGACTTCCACTGCACCTGAAGGTCCCATAACAGCGATCTCTGCTGATGGCCATGCGTAGTTGATGTCGGCTCTAAGTTGCTTGCAGCCCATCACCAAGTGCGAACCACCGTATGACTTACGTACTGTAACAGTGATCTTTGGAACGGTAGCTTCACCATAAGCGAACAACATCTTAGCGCCATGAGCGATGATACCGCCGTATTCTTGTACTGTACCAGGTAAGAAACCAGGAACATCGACTAATGTGATGATAGGAATATTAAATGCGTCGCAGAAACGAACGAAACGAGCTCCCTTACGTGATGCGTTGATATCGAGAACGCCAGCGAAATAAGCAGGGTTGTTAGCAACGATACCTACAGGCATACCATTGAAGTGAGCGAAACCAACGATCAAGTTTCTAGCGAAGTCCTTATGTACTTCCAAGAATTTGTTATCATCGACGATAGAATGAATGATATGTTGCATATCATAAGGCTTGTTAGGATTATCAGGGATAATCTCATTCAAAGAGTCGTCTTTTCTGTCGATTGGGTCTTCTGTTGGTCTGAATGGAGGTTCTTCTAGATTGTTTTGTGGGAGGTAAGAGATAAGGTCTCTTATAAGTTGTAAGCCTTCTTCTTCTGTTGCAGCCATAAATTGGCTCACACCTGATTTCTGATTATGAACGAGTGCTCCACCTAAGTCTTCTGTACTTACATCTTCACCTGTGACAGTCTTAACAACTTTTGGTCCTGTAAGGAACATATAGCTGTTTTGTTCTGTCATCAAGATGAAGTCGGTCAATGCAGGTGAATATACTGCGCCGCCAGCACAAGGACCGAAGATTGCTGAGATCTGAGGTATGACACCAGAAGCGTTGATGTTACGTTGGAAGATTTCTGCGTAACCAGCCAAACTTCTTGAGCCTTCTTGGATACGAGCGCCGCCTGAGTCGCAGATGCCGATGACAGGAGCTCCTACTTTCATAGCTTGATCCATCACCTTACATATCTTCTTCGACATTGTCTCCGACAAGGAGCCACCGAATACCGTGAAGTCTTGTGCATATACATAAACGACACGACCTTCTATTGTACCATAACCTGTAACAACACCATCACCAAGATATTGCTGTTTGTCGAGACCGAAATCTGTAGTACGATGTGTTAAGAACATGTCAAATTCTTCAAAACTACCTTCATCGAGTAACATATTGATACGCTCGCGTGCTGTATATTTTCCTTTGGCATGTTGCGAGTCGATGCGTTTCTGACCGCCTCCGAGACGAGCCTGTTCACGCTTTGCTAACAATTCTTGAATTTTTTGTTCAATTACCATAATATTAGTATTTAATTGATTATCTTTTTAGATATTATTATTTGTTTTTATCTTCACAGAGTTCTGTTAAAACACCACATGTCGATTTTGGGTGTAAGAATGCTATGCTCAAGCCTTCTGCTCCACCACGTGGTGCCTTGTCGATGAGACGAATACCTGCAGCTTCTGCCTCTGCAAGCTGTCCTTCAATATTTTCAACAGCGAAAGCAATATGATGCATTCCACCTTTACCACCGTTTTTCTCAATGAATGAAGCGATGGTGCTTTCTGGTGATGTAGGCTCTAATAATTCAATCTTGGTCTGTCCTACCTTAAAGAAAGCTGTCTTTACTTTCTGATCTACTACTTCTTCTATGTTGTAGCATTTTGTTCCGAGAAGCGTCTCGAAAAATGGAATAGATTCTTCTAAACTTGTTACTGCTATTCCAATGTGTTCAATATGAGTTGGATTCATAATAACGTTATTTTAATTTTAATAAATTGTTTATCATTATTATAAATGATACATCTCTAATTATTCATTATTCATTGTACATTCTTCATTAACGACTTCTGGTTCGCTCTTAACTATTGTCAATTCCTCGATGAGGTTTGTTGCGCCAGCGAATTTGTCGATGACAAACAATACATAACGTGCATCGACGTTGATTGTGCGTTGTAATCTTGGCTCGAAGTTGATGTCGCCGCTCATAGCTTCCCAGTTGCCGTCGAAAGCGAGACCGATGAGTTCGCCTTTGCCATTCATGATAGGACTACCTGAGTTACCGCCAGTGATGTCGTTTGTTGAGAGGAAACATACTACCAACTCGCCGTTTTCATCAGCATATTGACCGAAGTCTCTTGCTTCGATGAGGTCTAACAATCTTTGTGGAACATCGAACTCATAATCGCCAGGAACATATTTCTCAACGATGCCGTTTGCTGTACAGATGTAATCATAGGAGATAGCATCGGCTGGTTGGTAATCTTGAACTGAACCATAGCTCATACGTAATGACGAGTTAGCATCTGGATATAAGTCTTTTTCTGGTTGTGTTGCAGCATAAAATTCGCGTAAGCCTTTCACGAAGAGATGATTGTTTTCGCTTATAGTTTGCATTGCTGCATTATATGCAGTTCTATTGTCATTTATTTGTTTTATCATCATTTTACAGACGACATAAGCGAGGTCTTTCTCAGCAGCTTTCATATTAGGTTTTTCGATGAAAGCCTTGATAGATTCAGGTGTTGCGAAGATTGAATTTTCCAAGATGTCGTTTGCTAATGCGACGACATCGCCTTTATATTTTTTCTCAACTAAGTTATAGAACTCAGGATTTACCTCAGCATCGAAAGTGTTGTAACATAATTTTAACATCTCGATGAAAGTCTTATCTTCCAAAGGCTTATATGTCTCAGCAAACATAGCATCTACATTAATTGCCTTATATGTTTCTTCTATCTGAGCGAGTTTAGCTTTATCGACAGCCATTTGTTCTTCTGTCTTCTTCTCACCTTTCTCATCTTTCTTGCTGTTAGCATCTTTATATGCTTTTATGTAAGATGAGAACATTGCTGCATTAGCCACAGGGCCTGTTATACCTGCATAGTTAGGATAATAAATGACAGGTGTGATTGCAGATACTAACTCATAGTTTTCTGCTAATGTATTCAATACGTTGCCATATTTTTCAACACGGCCTGGATCTGCATTAATCCATTGTGTAAACATTGTCTCGAGATCTGCTTTTGTCTCAGCGACCTTATTCTTACGAAGCATCAACATCTGGCCTTCAAAGTTTTTCCATGTGTTAGCGAGACCAGCTTTGTCATCGGCGTACATGATATTGACAGAAGCGTCTTTTTGCATGAACTCGTCCATGATGTCTGTCTGGAGTTTGAAGATTTCGTGGATTGTTGGATAGAATGACTCTACGTTATAGTCGATACCATAAGAAGTGATGTAACGTTCTGTTGAGCCAGGGAATCCCCAAATCATGGTGAAGTCATCTTGTTGGATGCCATCTAAGCTGATAGGGAGATGATGTTTTGGAGTGAGAGGTTTGTTGTCTGGTGAATAAGGAGCTGGATTACCTTCAACGTCAGCATAGACACGGAAGATAGAGAAGTCGCCTGTGTGACGAGGCCACATCCAGTTGTCGGTGTCGCCGCCGAACTTACCTATCGATGAAGGAGGTGTACCAACGAGACGGACGTCGGTATAGACTCTATAAACGAACATATAATATTCGTTACCTTCAAAGAAAGCGCTGATGATAGGGTTGTATTTGCCATCTTCTGATGCAGCTGCTTCTAACTCTGTAGATTTAGCTTTGATAGCAGCGTTGCGTTCTTCCCATGTCATACCTTCTTTCACAACAGAAAGTACTTGTTCTGTGACATCTTCCATACGTACTAAGAAAGAAGCCGAAATGCCTTCTGCTGGAAGCTCTTCGCTAAAGTCTTTAGCCCAGAAACCGTCGGTAAGATAATCGTGTTCTACGGTACTAAGTTTCTGAATAGCATTGTAACCACAGTGATGGTTAGTAAACATAAGACTGTTTTGTGAAACGATTTCGCCTGTACAGAAGAAACCGCGTGGAGTTGCGCCTTCTGAAAGACCTACGATAGCGTCTTTTAAGCTGCTGTTGTTGATGCTGTAAAGTTCTTCAGGAGTAAGTTGAAGACCCATCTTTTGCATATCTACATAATTCAAACGCTCTACGAACATAGGTAACCACATACCTTCGTCAGCGCGTACTTTACCCATCAATGAAAATATTGCGAGGGCTACAAATAAGAATGTTTTTTTCATTTTTTATAAATATTGATTGTTAATTTGTTTGATGCTTAAAGGATTAAAGGGTTAAAGTAATTGTTAATTGTTAATTATTGTCAATTAAAAGTTCTGGTGACATTTCATAATAGATGTCTTTAGGTATTCCAATGCCATTGACCTTATCTAAGTCAGCTTGTAATGTTGGCTTAATGACGCCGTCAGTGGCTATCCATTCCTTGACGAACTCATAATCACCGTCACCTTGAGCTTTAAGGATCTCTCCGCCGAGTTTAGCGACAGCTGCTTTCATATTTTCAAAGTTGATAGCATAAAGACCCTCTTCGTTGCGTGTGAAAGCACCTTCTTTTTCAAGGAAGTTGAAGGTTAGCATGTTAGCCTTACCATGTGCACTTGATGCTCCGAAACGTACCGAACGGAAGATACCTGCCATGAAAGTGGTGTAGTTTTCTTCTAATGTTGAGTTGGTATATTCACCCATCTCAGAGAGTTTTGTCACTAAATAAAGTCCGAGGATGTCGGCTTTAGCTTCTTCGATAGCTGAATATTGTTCTTTAAGAGCATGACGCACTGTACCTTTGCCATCTAAAGTATTTTTTATTCCCATGCCGTGAGCCACTTCATGGAACATGACGTTAGCAAAGAAAGCATCAAATTTTACGTTCTCACGCGATTCTGGTGTCATCAGCACATCTGAAATAGGTACTAAGATATTATCAAACTTAGCTTTCATAGCATTCTTCAGCTGTAACTTACGAGTTCCTTTTTGAAGCTGCACTCTCTCGTCGTTAGGAAGGTTGATAGCTATAGTCTTACCTGCCATGTTACAGTCGCCGCTATATAACACTGCGTCATAAACTGCGAGGTCGGCATCTGCACCAGGTTTCTCTTGTTTATATTCTTCTGCTACAGGAAGTTGTGTCTGTAACTCAGGAAGTAATGCAGCATAATGTGCAAGTTGACTGCTCCACTCTTGGTCTTTGATTAAGATAAAAGCTTCATGAGCTGCCTTATAACCATAGAGAGCATCTACATAATTTTCGATAGGACCTACAACGAAATCGACATTGTTGTTACGGACATCCATCCAAGCCATATCGCTTTCAAGATAATCGTCTGTCAATAAAGCCTTTGCTCTGAGACGTAAGTAGTTAGCGAACTCTTCATCGCCTGCGAGTTCTGAAGCCTTCATCAACAAGTCTGAGGCAGTCTTGACTTGTTCAGCGTAAGCCTCATGAAACCACACAGCTTGTAACTTACCGTTTTCGTCACGTTTAATCAAAGTATATTGACTTGTCTTATCTGGATTATCCCAAGCCTCAAACTCTTCTTTTGTCATGTCGGCTGGATAGAAGCCTGCACCTTGTGGCATCTCGCCATACTCTGGAAGGAAAGAAGCGAGGTTGTCAAAATGATTCCATGGACCGTAGTTTATCTCAGCAAAGAGACGAGCGTTATCATCTTCAATAGAATTTAAGAAAGCCTCTTTGTCGCCACCATAGTTTTGAGTCCAGAAAATATCATCCATGATACGACCTACCTCGAAGAGATACTTAAGCATGTGTTTCTCGTTGTCAGATAGATGACTGATGTCGGAAGTCAACTGAACCTTAGCGTATTGTTTCGTAAGGTCCTCATAGTTCGTTTTAGTCTCTTGTTTTGTAGATTCAGCACAACTTATAGTCACTGAAGCCAATGTTAAAATCATAATTAAGTTTTTAATTTTCATATTTATATTCTTGTTAAAGTTATTCATTCCTAATTTCTAATTAAATCAACCAGCATCAATATATCGTTCCATGTTTGTGTGAAATAATGACCAATGGCACCGAAGATATTCATCGGCTCTGTCATACCACCACTTAACGAATATATTATGAGCGACAGGTTAAAAAGAACAAAGGTGATTATGTAAAGATATGAGAGGAACACACCGCAAAGTTGAATATCGCTTTGGTCGCGGCGTGTATCTTTTTTCCAACAGAAGAAATAGAACATCAATGAGAAGCCAATAATGACATCGATTATTGGGAGACATTCGTTTTTAATCATGAGACGGAAAAGGAGCAATACAAAAGTAAGATATGGCAGCATATAAGGAGCCAGTGTTGACATAACGCTGATGTAGTTACCTTTTCTCGAACTACTCACATAGCCAAGTGTATTGTCGCCGTAAGATAATGAGTCGGAAGATTTTGCATTAAACTCATATATCTTTCTTCTGAGGAAAAGAGCACCTACGAGCATATGAGCGCCTTCATGCGACATAGTCTGCATGATGTCGATATTCTTTCTAAAGACAAATCTGTGACAGATGAGGTAAATCAGAAATCCCACACCAAGCCACAGATAGCCAGAATATAATTGATTTGATATGGATTTAACAGCAAACGCCACTGTTCCATAAAATTCAAAAGATACCACTATAACAAAAAGCAGCAATACAAATATTGTCACAAACTTACGAAATCTACTCATAACTAAACATTTACGATTATAGACACCTTATTTTTCTCGTTTGTAAAATTAAGAAAAAAAAGTATAGGATTTTATACGAACTAAAAAAAATAATAGAGCCGATTCGAGTTGCTGAGACACCGAGACACTGAGTCGCTGAGTCGCTGAGACACTGAGACACTGAGACACTGAGTACTTAAAGACTTGGTGACATGGAGACTCGGTGACTTAATAAACAAAAAGCTCTGCAGCTATTCCGTCAGCGAAGAGCATCCCCTTGTCGGTGAGGATAAAGTTATCATCACGATTTATCATCACTCCTGAGTCAAGGTATTTCTTAATATTTTTTAAGAAATGATTAGCATAAGAAATTCCATAATCAGTGGTTATTTTTTTAACATTGCAGCCCCATGACGTTCTGAGACTCGTCATCACATATTCGTTAAACTTATCGTCTTTCGTCAAGATTTCTTTTTCAAAATACAAACCACTATCAGTGTCAGTATCAAAGTCAGTATCAAAGTCAGCGTCAAAGTCAGCGTCAATATATTGTGTCAGGTTCGCCACATTCCATTGGCGGGAGCTTCCGTCGTAAGAATGAGCCGAAGGTCCTAATCCTAAGTATTTTATATCATTCCAATAGATACTATTATGCTGCGAGCGACAACCTTCTTTAGCGAAATTAGAAATCTCGTAATGCTCAAAAGCGTTCTCTTTTGTCCTCTCAATCAATGTTTCATAATGACGGATTATCGTTTCCTCATCAACATTTTGCAGAATCTCTTTCTCTATTTTCTGTCCCAATATAGTTTTGGGTTCAACTGTCAGAGCATAAGCTGAGAGATGTGATATTTCTGTATCGAAGAAAATATCAAGGTTTTTGTTCCATTTCTCTTCCGTCAAGGTTGGGATGCCATATATCAGGTCGAGAGTCAGTTTATCAAAACCCACACTTTTCAAGTCATCTATTATTTGAAGAGCATGTTTAGAGTCATGTCGTCTGCCAAGATACTTCAGATCGTCATCATGAAAGCTCTGAATGCCAACACTCATTCTATTGACGCCCAATTTTTTAAGCTGAAATAGTTGATTTTTTTCTACTGTGTCGGGATTTATCTCAAGAGTTATCTCAGGACTTGATGATATGTTAAAATTTTTATGAAGAATAACAAGTATCTCTTCGACACACTTTATTGGCAAGAGCGATGGCGTTCCACCGCCGAAATAAATCGTTTCTACTTTCTCATCATGAAGATAATCTTTACGAGCTATTATCTCTCTTTTCAGAGCATCAACATAATCTATCACCTTCTTCTCAGAAGCGAGAGAAAAGAAGTTACAATAAGCACATTTGCTTTTGCAAAAAGGTACATGAATATAAATTCCTGCCATTTCGCAAAATTATTAAAAAAATGTTGAAACAACACTATTTATTTAACAAAAAAAGATTATCTTCGTGAATTATTTTTTATTATATTATTATGAGTTTATATAACAGATTATCAGATACTTCAAAAAAGAAATTTGTAGTACTGATTGACCCTGACAAACCAACCGATGAACAGATTATCGACATTGTCGAGAAATCGAAAAACGTGGGAGTAGATTTTTTCTTCGTTGGGGGCAGTCTTTTGCTTACCGACAGTTTGGATTATTGTATAAAATTGATAAAACAACATTGTGATATTCCAGTCTTGATTTTCCCTGGTGATTCTTTACAGATCAGCAAATGGTGCGATGGATTTTTATTGTTATCGCTCATCTCAGGTCGTAACTCAGAGATGTTGATAGGTCGCCATGTTGTTGCGGCACCATATCTTAAACTATATGGCAACGAGATTATTCCTACGGGATATATGTTGGTTGACGGAGGTCGTCAGACTTCTGTCTCATATATGAGCAACACCACTCCTATTCCTCACGACAAAGACGCCATTGCGATGTGTACAGCCCTCGCTGGCGAGATGTTAGGATTGAAAGTCATCTACATGGACGCTGGCTCTGGCGCCATCGAGCCTATCTCTAACGAGATGATTAGCAGGGTAAAACAAACTATCAGCATTCCTCTTATCGTCGGTGGAGGCATTAAGACTCCAGAACAAGCCGCTTCAATGGCAAAGGCTGGAGCTGATATTATAGTCGTTGGCAACGCTTTAGAGAAAAGCACAGAAAAACTAAAAGAATTCGCCGACGCAGTACATAATGAACAATTAACAATTAACAATTAACAGTTAACAATTACTCTATCCCTTTAACCCTTTAGACTTTAGACATAAAAAACTTATATCATGAAAAGGACAATTTTATTAATAGCAATGTTATGCTTTACAGTGAGTTCAATATTTGCTCAAGAGAAAAAGATGCTTACTGCTAACGACGCTGCATATATGAATCGTAGCTTGTATCCTGTAGGTAAAAGTGTCAACTGGTTGCCTAACAGCGACAAATATCTCTTCACCGACAACGAGAATCCTAACAACCTTATGATTCAAGATGTTAATGCTGAGAAAGCAGAAGTTTTTATCACTTTAGATCAGGTCAATTCTTACTTAAATCAAGCGGGCTTGGATAGCATCAGACGTCTTCCTAACCTCACTTGGATCGACGCGACAAAAGCTTATTATTATAGCTTCGACCAAAAGAACAACTGCGTCAATCTTAACCTTTTGGATATTGATGCAAATAATATCAAGAAAGTCACATCTGTTCCTTCAAACGCAGAAAATCACACAATTACACTTCCTTCTTTGAAGGTGGCTTACACCATCGAGAATAACTTATATTTCGCTGACGGCGACAGACAAGTTCAAGTGACTGACAATCCAGAAAATGTAGTCGCTGGTCAATCGGTTCACCGTAACGAATTTGCTATCAACGGCGGTATCTTCTGGTCGCCAGATGGCAACAAACTCGCTTATTATAACATGGACGAGAGCATGGTGACAGATTATCCTTTAGTTGATATCACAGAACGCGTCGCCACCGCAAAGCCTATCAAATATCCAATGGCAGGAATGAAAAGCCATGAGGTGAAGTTGCATGTATATGACATAGCATCAGGCAACGATTTGATGATAAAGACAGGCGAGCCTGCAGAACAATATCTTACATCAATAACATGGAATCCTGACAACGAAAGAGTTTATATCGGCGTTTTAAATCGCGGTCAGGACCATCTCCAATTCAATGAATATAATGCCTTGAATGGTGAATACTTACAGACTATCTTTGAAGATAAAGACGAACAATATGTGGAGCCTGTAGGTCCAGCTCATTTCTTGCCAAACAGCACAAACGAATTTTTATGGATAGCTCAACGCGATGGCTTCTATCATATCTGGAAACATAACATAGACAATAAGAAAGCTAAGCAAATAACCAAAGGCGAGTTCGTCATCACTGCTTTCAACGGTTTCGACGCTAAAGGCGAAAACATCTATTACACCTCGACGGAGGTAAGTCCTTTGGAACGTCATTACTACAAACACAATCTCAAGAATGGCAAGAAAGCGAAGATTACCAAAGAACATGGAACACATAGTGTTAAACCGAGTGCTTCCGGCAAGTATTTCATTGACACATATTCAAGTACCGATGTCGCTAACAACGTCGATATCGCCGATGCTAAAGGCAACTTCATCAAGCGTCTGCATGAAGCCGTCGATCCTTTGAAAGATTATAATATCGGCACTATTGAATTAGGCGAGTTAAAAGCTGAAGACGGACAGACATTATACACACGAATGATTAAGCCTTACAACTTCGACGAGAGCAAGAAATATCCTGTCATCATTTATGTTTATGGCGGACCTCACGCTCAGATGATTACCGACAACTGGACAGCTGACGCTGGCATCTACTTACATTATCTCTCACAAGAAGGCTTCATCGTCTTCACTTTGGATAACAGAGGCTCCGCCGACAGAGGCGAGGCTTTTGAACAAGTCATCCACCGTCAATGCGGACAGGCTGAGATGCGCGACCAAAAAGTCGGTATCGACTATCTTAAATCGCTTCCTTATGTCGATGCTGAACGTATCGGAACAGACGGCTGGAGCTACGGCGGTTTCATGAGTACCAATATGAAAATACATTATCCAGAAGACGTGAAAGTCTCAACAGCAGGCGGTCCTGTCATGGATTGGAAATATTATGAGATAATGTACGGCGAGCGTTATATGGACACTCCTGAAGAAAATCCAGAAGGCTACGAACTTACAAGCCTCGAAAATAAGACAGATAAACTCGAAGGCAGACTGATGATAATTCACTGTACTACCGACCCTGTCGTGGTTTGGCAACATTCATTGGTATTCGTTGAGAATTGTATCCACAACGGAAAACAGTTAGATTACTTCGTATATCCAGGTCACGATCACAACGTCTATGGTCCCGACAGAGCACATCTCGTGACTAAGATAACAGAATATTTTAAAGCAAACCTTTGATAATTTTGAGATGCTGAGATGCTGAGATGCTGAGATGCTAAGTTACTAAGTTACTAAGTTACTAAGTTACTGAGTTACTGAGTTACTGAGTTACTGAGTTACTGAGTTCTTAACATCTTAGAATCTCAGTATCTTAGAATCTCAGTATCTTAAAAATATGAAACGACTTTTCCTTGCGATACCTATCAAGACAAATGATAATGGTTTCATTCCTCTTCTCGATGGATTAAAACGCCAGCTCGCTCATGAGAAACGCATCAATTGGGTGAAGCCTGACAATATTCATCTCACCTTGAAGTTCATTGGCAGTACTCCTAATGAAGACATTCCCAAGATTATCGATGCTGTCGGTGATATGTTAAAGAATCATAAGAGTTTCACTATGGACTTTAACAGAACGGGTATCTTCGGTAGCCGCTATGCTCCGCGTGTACTTTGGTTGGGAATGCAGAATACTCCACAAGAACTATATGACTTAGAAGAAGATACTTTAACAGCCTTCGATAACATAGGCTATCTCCGCGACCGACAGAATTTCGTGCCTCATATCACACTCGGACGTATCAAAGAATTATGCGAGAAACAATATTTCCAAAAGATAGTCTCAGGCATAGAACAGAAGTCATATATCAAGCAAGAAGTAAACGAGATAATATTATTTCAAAGTTTCCTGCGACCCGAAGGAGCAGTCTATAAAGAGATTAAAAAGTTTGCAATGAACAATGAACAATGACAATGAACAATGACAATGAACAATGACAATGACAATGAACAATGAACAATGAACAATGACAATGACAATGACAATGAACAATGAACAATGAACAATTAATAGTTGATAGTTGACTTTTGACTCTAACCCTCTAATCCTTTAACCCTTCAATCCTCCATAACTCCAAATGAAAAACATTGTCGCAAGAATAAAGTCGTATCACGCTGTCTCTGATGAGGCTCTTCACGCGCTTCAAAGTGAGATGCGTCTCATTCATTATCCGAAGAACACGACATTAGTCACGACAGGTTCCATCGACCGTAATGTCTATTTTATTGAGAATGGTGTCACGCGTTCTATCTTTCACAAAGACGGCATCGACACTACGACATGGTTCAGTATGGAAGGCGACATCACTTTCGGAATGTATTCGCTCTATCACAACCAACCCTCCGTTGAAAGCGTGCAGACTCTTACCGAATGCGACATCTATGTCATTCCTATTGAACGTCTTAATGATTTATACGAAAAATATATCGACATCGCTAATTGGGGACGCGTCGTCCATCAGGATACCAACAGATTGTTAAGTCACATTTTCGTGGAACGACTACAACTTTCGCCAAAGGAACGCTACGAATGTTTTATGGAGCATTTTCCAGGACTTCTTAACAGAGTGAAACTGAAATACGTGGCGGAGTTTCTCGGTATCTCGATCTACACTCTCAGCAGGATTCGTTCCTCGAGATAGATTGCCAACCTAAGATTACACAGATAAGATTGATTTCAAAAAATCCGTGTTGATAAACGAGTTTTTTTGCCATAGAGCAAAAGTTTATTTCTCCTCATATCGTATCTTTGCAAATCATTTGTCAAGATTAATCTTATGCCAAAAATAAATAATTTCAATGCTTCTGTGGCTTTCGCCGACACCAAACCTCATTATATTTTGTTAGACGGACTTCGTGGCGTGGCAGCTCTCATGGTCTTATGGTATCACGTCTTCGAAGGATTCGCCTTCGCTAAGGGTTCTGTCATAGAGACATTCAACCACGGACATCTTGGCGTAGATTTCTTCTTCTTGTTATCAGGTTTCGTCATCAGTTACGCATACGACGATAGATGGAGAAAGTCACCAAGTCACCAAGTTCAGAGTCAGAGTCAGGGTCAGAGTATGAGTCTAAAATCATTCTTCAAGCGTCGTCTGATTCGTCTGCATCCAATGTTAGTCATGGGAGCCTTCATCGGCTTAATATGTTTCTTCATTCAAGGTGGCGTGAAATGGGACGGCACTTCCACTCCATTCCATTGGGTTATGATAGCTTTCGTCTTGACGTTATTTTTCATTCCGGCTTATCCTGGAGCGAGTTACGACATCCGCGGTAATGCCGAGATGTTCCCTCTCAACGGACCTAGCTGGTCGCTTTTCTTTGAATATATCGGTAACATCTTATACGCTCTCTTCATCAGAAAACTCTCTAATAAAATGCTCGGCCTTCTCGTCGGCGTAACAGGAATACTATGGATCTGGTTCGTCTCTTTTGACATCTCTGGCTACGATATGATAGGCATCGGCTGGACCTTAGACGCTGTCAATTTCTTCGGAGGATTATTGAGAATGATGTTTCCTTTTACACTCGGTATGCTGATGGCGCGTAATTTCAGTCAAAAGTCTAAAGTCAAAAGTCAAAAGACACTCTTCACCAAAAATATTTTCTGGATTTCGATAATAATTCTGTTTGCGTTTTTCTCAGTTCCTTATTTCCCAAAGACAAGCAACATCAGCGTTAACGGAATCTACGAGCTTGCTTGTATTATGATTGTCTTCCCTCTCATTGTATGGATTGCAGCTTCGAGCGATAGCGCGCAATCGAAGTTTACGTTAAAGCTCAGCAAATTCCTCGGCGACCTTTCTTATCCTTTATATATAGTACATTATCCTGTGATGTATGTCTTCTACTCATGGCTCATCAAAAATCAATATTTCACTCTTGTTGAGACATGGCAGATGGTGATATTGGTATTGACAGTATGCATCGTTTTAGCATACGCCTGCTTGAAGTTATACGACGAGCCGATAAGAAAGAGACTCTCCAAGAAATTCTTATCTTAGATTTCTGAAGCTTTCTAACAAAGTTCCTGTCGGACATAAATAGTTGCACCAAGGCTTCTTGATAAAAATTGACAATATCAAGATGACTGTAGCGAATATTGCCACGCCGAATCCTATTGACTGATAGTTGAAAATCGGGAAAGGCTCAACGACAGATAAGTCTAATCCTACTCCGAGAGCGAATATTATCAAGAGAGATAATAATATCACCTTTCTTAAAACAGAGAATACCTTATAGATATTGGCTTTTATAGACGAAGACTTTTGACTTTCGTCTTTAGCCTTTAGACCTTTGTCATTAGACTTTATAAGTCCCACAAATTCCTGAGCTGCGCCGAAAGGACATAGATATTGACAATAGAAAGATTTCTTGGTCACCAAAGGCAAGATTATCGACAAAGCCGCTATTATTAATATAGGTAATTGTATCGCCAATGAGACGCCGTTTGTGAGCCAGTTGCAGAACAACGACAACGACAATAGGCTGTTAGTCCAGAAACCTAAAATCGCTATTGAGAGCAACAAGATGATTCGGCGTAAAGTCACCAAGTCACCAAGTCCCCGAGACTCAGAGTTTTTAAATTTCTTACGTTTTGGCATAAAGAAACAAATCGTTGCTAAAATCGTGACTATCAAGACGCAGACTTGTCGGATGAAGAGGTTCCAATCCCATGAATATAGACGTGCTTTTTGTTGAGACAGCAGCGACATTCTTGTTTGCAGCGACTGAGCCATCGCTGTCGAAGAGAAGGTGCTTCCGCTCACGGCATCGACATGATGTTTAGCAGCTTCTTCAACAGTAAGCCCGTCCCAAGAATCTAAGAAGCCGCTATTTATAACTTTATTGACAAATCCCCTACTCTCTCTATTCTCACACATCTCTACTTCAACAATTTTATCACAAGAATCTAAATAAATATTAAGAGGCGTAACGCTGTTATATCCATAAATCTCATCACTATATGGAGAAGTGTTCATCACAGTGCCGATGATATTTCCATCATTAAAAACATAATAAAAATTAACATCTTCTAATGAAATGCTATCGGCTTCTTCATAATATTTATTAACATCTTCTAAAGAAATATTAAGATTAAACTTCGGCGACGCTGATTCTGACTTTGACATTGACGCTGACGCTGACTTTAATTGAGCATTTACTACTATTAAGATTAATGTGATTACGATAAGATAATTCAATATTTTATTTAATATTTTCATGCTTAAAAAGTTTTCTACAAAATTATGAAAAACAATTTATCTTATCGAATGATTTTTTAACTTTGTGGCTTAATAAAAAAACATTATCATGAGTAAGATTCAAGATGACAACAAACTATATTCTTTTTTAAGACCGTATGTAGATTATCATGTAAGAAAGGCTTTTCGTCGTTATAAAGTCGTTGGTTATGATAAGATTCCACAAAATGCCGCATGTATTTTCGGGGCCAATCACACTAACACTTTGATGGATGCATTAGTGCTTCTCTGCATGAACCACGAGAAAAAAGTATTCATAGCAAGAGGCGACATTTTCAAGAAGCCTACGGTAGCCAAGATAATGTTTTTCTTACGCATCCTTCCGATTTATCGTATCCGTGATGGATTTAAAAGCGTGAAGGACAACAACGCAGAAATCATAGATAAAGCTGCCGATGTAGTTCATGATGAGGTAAAACTCTTCCTTTATCCAGAAGCTGCTCACAGAACGAAGCATTCGTTACGTCAGCTCAGCAAAGGCATTTTCCATATCGCTTTGAAAGCCAACAACGATTTTGGTCACGAGAAACCCGTATATCTAGTCCCTACAGGAATAGAATACGGCGATTATTTCCGTTATCGCTCAACAGCTTTGGTGACTTTCGGCGAGCCTATCAATGTAACAGAATATGTCAATAATCATAAAGACGAGAATGAGGCTGTCATCCTTAACAACTTACGTGAGATGTTTACAGAACGTCTATCGAGTCTGATTTCATTCATTCCTGATAATGAAGAGAATTATGAAGCCATCTGGGAAATGACGAAGATAAAATCCGGATTGAAAGGCGGTTTAGATGAACGTCTTGAAAATAACCAGAAGACGATAAAAGAGATTTTGGAGTGGAAAGAAAAAGAGCCTGAGAAGGCGAAAGAGAAATTCGAGAAAGTCGATAAGTTCATAAAGAAACGTAAGAAGAAAGGCATCTCTGTCACTTCCGTCACCAAGAAAAATATTTTCGGAACAGTGCTGTGGAAAACCTTAGTCGCTTTGTTGGGACTACCTTATTATATAGCTTCGGCTGTCGCTAACCTGCCGATATGGCTGGTGACCAAGATTCTTAAAAACAGTTTCAAGGACAAAGCATGGGGCAACACTGTGAGTTTCGGAGTCGAGTTCGTCTTGCATCCAATCTTAACGACATTATGTATCGTTCTTACATTCTGCTTCTTACCTTGGAAAGTTGCGACAATATCGACTTTACTTTTTTATCCATCATATATGTACTTTGTCGATTTCGGCGAGTTCTTGAGACGATGGATTTCTGATGTGAAATGGATGTTTAATAAGAAACTGAAAATCTGAAAATCTGAAAAATTGAAAAATTAAAATCTGAAAAAATTGAAAACCTGAAAATTCTCAGATTCTCAGGTTTTCAGATTCTCAGATTTTATCAAAACATCGGTAATTGATAAATGAATCCTACCGAAACACGATTTGTGCTATAATCTGCTTTATTTACACGAGCTTCATTATAGATATAATGACGTCCTACGTATGTGAGGAAGAAATGTAAATTGCTTTCCATCGGATAATATTCGATGCCGCCGAGATAACCTAACGACGTGCGATATTGACCTGGACGAATAATTCTAGTAACATTATCTTCCGAATTATAATGTCTTTGTTCTCCTCCTTCAATAGAAGCTGTTTCATACATGCCTTTTACAAAGACATTCCATTTCTCAGCAAAACGATAGTTCAATTTTGTAACAATAGAGAAATATGATGCGTCCAAAATATTATGACCATTTTGTGTTCCAACAATATTTGTCACAATTCCGCCTCTGTCGATGGCATCGTTAGAATACATAAAGTCTAAGTACATATTAAACTTACCGAGTGTCAACTCATTACCAAGAGCGAAGTAATATAAGTTCTTGCCTTCAGCCTGACTCATGAGAGATGCCGACCAACGTGTCTTATAAACATTAGCGAAGTTACCGTTCCAGTTCAAAGTATAAACCAAAGGAAGTTTTGAAGGAGTAGCAACGATTACATCATTGCCAAAGATATCTTTTTCCAAACCGAAATTTCCATACATGCTATAAAAATCGCCATTTAAGCTATTCAAGACTTGGAAGTTGAGTTGTTGTCCTTCCATGAAATCATAACCGATATTGATACCTGTCATGAAGTTGTTCATATATTCGATCATGTCGCTGTATTCATAAATCTCGATTGGGTTAGCATCGAACTCGAATCCGCCGTAAGCTGCACATTGTTTACCAGCGAAGATGGAGAACTTGTCACCTAATTTTACTCCGATGCCAGCGATGTCGATAGAAGTAGGAAGGTTGTCGATATTGTCGCCGCCATTGTTAGGACGGTTGAGACGTTGACGCCAACGATATGAAAGCCATTCGTTGACATTGCCTTTAGCCTCGATACGAAGCTGACGCATATTGAACTTGCCATAGTCGAAGCCGTTGTCGTTGAACATAGCGTCGAAGCTGCCGTTCATATTCATGTAAAGATTGAATTTATCAGTCTTTTTCTTCACACCCGAAAGCTCTTCATATAAAGATTTCTCCTGAGCATTCAAGCCCATCGCACAAAAAGCGACGAATAATAATGTTAAAAGTTTCTTCATAATAAAATGTATTAAATTTGAGTGTACTAAGTGTGCTTAGCATCTTAGCATACTTAGCATACTTAGCATCTTAGCATACTTAGCATACTTAGCATCTTAGCATACTTAGCATCTTAGCATACTTAGCATCTTAGCATCTTAGCATCTTAGCATCTTAATACTCATTAAAATATTCTTGAATTTCTTGCCAGTCGTTTGTCTTTGTCAAGGCGAGCATCAACAAGATACGAGCCTTTTGTGGGTTGAGCTGTTGTGATGCCACGAATTGATATTTAGCGTCATCGACTTCATTATCTAATGTGCTTGGTCCTGTTGGAACGCGTGAAGAACGAACGACTTGGATTCCTTTCTTACGTGCTTTTTCCAATACTGGGAATACATCTTTGTGAATGTTGCCGTTACCTACACCAGCGTGGATGATGCCTTGATAGTCGTTCTTCAACATTGGTTCAACCATGTCGGCATTGACGCCAGCGTGACTATAAACGATACCGACTTTAGGAAGTTTGTCTAAGTTTGTAACGTCGAACACCGAAGCTGTTGTGTGTTTTTTAAGAGGCTCCTGGTTGTAGAACACCTTGCTATTGAATACGTAGCCAAGAGGACCAGCGTTAGGAGCTTGGAATGTCTGCACGCTTGTAGTATTCATCTTTGTCACGCTTTCGGCTCCGAGGATATTGTCGTTCATCACGACGAGAACACCTTTGCCTCTCGACTCTGGAGATGCTGCTGTAACAACGGCGTTATAGAGGTTACGAGGTCCATCGGCGCTGATAGCTGTTGAAGGACGCATCGCACCAACCAAAACGACAGGTTTGTCGCTATTGACGACGAGGTTCAAGAAGTAAGCTGTCTCTTCCATGGTGTCGGTGCCGTGAGTGATAACGATGCCATCGACATCTTTGTCTTTCAACAACTCGTTGATTCTCTTAGCAAGTATCAGCCACACTTCGTCGCTCATATCTTGAGAGCCGATACGAACAACTTGTTCGCCTTCGCAGTTGGCGATATCTTGAAGTTCAGGAACTGCTTCCAACAAGGTAGCGATAGCCATCTGACCAGCGGTGTAGTTTGTAGCTGTCGATGAAGTACCTGAACCAGCGATAGTTCCGCCAGTAGCGAGAATACGGATATTAGGTTTCTGTTGTGCTAAAGCGATAGTTGCTGTCATCAACAATGCAACCATCATAAGAGTTAATCTTCTCAATGTTTTCATAAGATCTATTTTTAATTATTAATGTTTCAAACGTTAAAATTGTTTTATTCGGTATTAGTATTTTGTTAAATAATGATAATTTAAAACAGGTAATTAAATCCGATATATACTTTCAGATTATCGCCGTCTCTTGCGTCTAAGGCTTTAGCTGCTTCTGCTGAGATGATGAAATTTTTATTCATGATTATTTTAAGACCACAGCCTGCTGAAGTGTGAATACCTTCATCTAACCCACTATAGATAAGATCTTTAGCATCTTCTGGAGAAATCTGATATTTCTCTTCTATTTTATTCCATGCAGTTTTTTGCTCTGCAAGATCGACATTTTGTGTCACCATGCCAGCGTCGAGGAATGGGTTAATAGCGATATTCCAATTCTGATTTATGAATTGAAAACCTACTATCTTCCAGCGCAATTCAGCGTTGAGCCAGGCATAACCTTCACCTACTACCCTATTTCTATTGATACCACGAACTGAGTTATTACCACCCATAGCGTCGGTTGACATCTTTTTATAAAACAACATATTAGAGTTAAACATCGCATAATATGGAATGTCACCAGCTACGAGATTTTGAGTCACGACACGATAAGCGAAGGTGAGATCTTCTTTGATGATAGGAACATAATGTTGCCAAACGGCATTGAAAGTGACATGACTATAGCCTTCGCCGTCAATGATGTCGGGAGCACCAGTGAGAGTTGCTTCGAAATATGTTCCTCTCGTAGGGTCGCTATCATGATTTTTTGTGTCGTAGATAAATGAGAGTTTGAGTTGAGTGACGTTACCTCCGTCGGCTTCGTTTTCTTTTATGAGACCGCTTTCGCGATATAATTCGTATAATGTCATCTGCTTATCGTATTGATATTCTTCGTTCTGAATTTCAATCCTTCCCATGTCGTAGTTGAAATAACTCAGCCCTACACCATAGTATATATTCTCACCAAAACCAAATTGACTACGAAAACTGGAGTTGAATCTGAATTGGTTACGTTTCATTCTGTAGAATACGCTCTTGAAGTCAGGATCGAAATTCTCTATCAATTGCTGTTGGCTATTAGCTGTTGGCTGTTGGCTTAAAACATAAATATCATCATAAAGAGGCGATGCGTAACCGTTGAATCCGTAGAACTCGAAGCGTTTATCGGTGAAATAACCTGCATCGACGAAGAGACGCGAGTTAGGAAGAAGGTTATAGAAATCACCATAGAAACGAAGGTTGAGCGAACCTTTGGTATAAGCCGAGACTTCAAGATTCATCTTGTAATCGAACTTAGGATAACGTGAGCCATCGCCATAATTGAAAATATCGACACAAGCTCCGTATTGAAAACCGAGGTCGGAGTTATAACCCACCACAGGCAACGGGCCGATGTTCCATCCTTGCTTGATAAGTTCGCCTTTCTCATTGTAAATCTTCTCCTTTTTGGCTTTTGGCTGTTGGCTGTTGGCTGTTGGCTGTTGGCTATTAGCTGTTGGCTGTTGGCTATTAGTTATTGGCTTTTGAACTGTCAAAACTGCTTTCTGATTTTCATCGACTAATCTCTGAGCTACAACTTCTGGTTGTAATACTAATGACATCAACAACATCGACATCATTATTAATAATTTTTTACTATTTATCATATCCATATATTATTTTCAATTTTACGTCGTTATCAATAAAAGCTATTTAAAAAAAACGTATTTTTGTTCAGTCAAGCAAAGGTAAAAAATATTTCATATGGAGCAATCAAATAAAGGACAAAATAGTGTGATTTTTTCTATCGCAGAGATTTTAGGCAAAATGTCTAATCAGGTTAATTTCTTAATCAGACACGGCAAACTTCTGAGTCAGCTTGATGTCGATATGCTAATGGAAAACACGAGAAAGTTGTACGACACTATCTGTTCTGTAAACTGTAACATGGATGTCGATTCTATTCCGATGGAAATTGAAAATAATGAGAGTGTAGAGGATGCAGAGGATGATAGAGAGTTTAAAATGGACTTTGACAATGACTTTGACAATGATGCTGACAATGACAATGACATTGACTTTGACATTGACGCTGACAATGACATTGATGCTGACAATGACAATGACAATGATTCTGACAATGATTCTGACAATGACTTTGACAATGACGATGACAATGACTTTGACATTGACTTTGACATTGACTCTGACAATGATTCTGATAATTCGTCCCCTGTTCCCTGTCCCCAAGATCCAAAAGAAGAAGATTCTGGAATCCGTTCTTACATCAAGAGTCCGAGTTCTGACAATATAGTTCGTACTATCAGCGATAAATTAGAACAATCTGAGGATAACAGTTTAGCTTCTGTGTTGCAGAAGAAGGGCATCAGTGATTTGATGGCAGCCATAGACCTCAACGACAGATTTATGTTACTCAACGAGTTGTTCGACTCAAATATGGACAAGTACAACAAATCCATAAGAGCATTAAATAGTTTCTCTACCTTACTTGGTGCCAAGACTTACATGAGCGAGTTACAGATAGAATATCAATGGGATTGTGAGTCGGAGGCTTATAAAAAATTAAACGACTTAGTTGAAAGAAGATTTATATCAATTCATAATTCTTAATGCACAATGCATAATCAGGATTATGAATTATGAATTATGAATTATGAAGTTATATTTAGTACCGACGCCGATAGGCAATTTGGAAGACATCACATTACGAGCCTTACGCATCTTACGTGAGGAAGTGGATGTTATTCTTGCGGAAGACACACGTACAAGTGGTAATTTATTGAGACATTACGACATCAGCAAACCTATGATGGCGTTTCATATCAACAACGAGCATAAGGTTGTCACATCATATGCGGAGCGCATCCTCGCCGGCGAGAAGATGGCTTTAGTAACAGATGCTGGCACGCCGGCGATCTCAGACCCAGGCTTCCTCCTTGTAAGAGAGTGCCTCCGACTCGGCATAGAAGTGGAATGTCTCCCAGGCGCTACAGCCTTCGTCCCAGCACTCGTCAACTCAGGATTGTCGGCCGACCATTTTATCTTCGAAGGCTTCCTCCCTCATAAAAAAGGACGCCAGACTAAAATCAACGAAATAGCTAAAAACCAATATACGACAATACTTTATGAGTCACCATTTAGATTACTTAAAACCTTAGAACAATTGGCAGAAACGTGCGGACCTGAACGCCACGTATCCGTAGCTCGCGAATTGACAAAGATATACGAAGAAAACGTGAGAGGAACACTCGCCGAAGTGATAGATTATTTCAAACAAAAAGAAGTAAAAGGCGAAATCGTCATCGTGATTGAGGGGAATGAACAATGAACAATGAACAATGAACAATGAACGATGAACAATGAACGATGAACAATGAACAATGAACAATGAACGATGAACGATGAACAATGAACGATGAACAATGAATAATGAGAGAATAATAACTAAATATTATATTATGAAAATCAAGGGTTTACTTTTTGCAATATTGCTATTCGGCGTCACTTTGGGTTTCGCTGCTCCTTTTCAAAACATTGAAAGAATATTAACACAACCTGATGGAACCGTCTTGCATTGTTTTATCTCTGGTGATGAGTTTTACAATAGACTCCACGATGCGGAAGGATACACCATAGTACAGGCTCCCGATGGCTACTTCGTCTATGCCACCACCGATGCCGAAGGCAACATCATTCCTACAGAACATATAGCAGGAATATCAGATCCTAAAGCTATTGGTCTCAAGCCTAACATCGTCATATCACAAAAAGAATATCAGAAAAAACGTGATGCTATGAAGGTGACTGAGAAAAGAGACTGGAATCTTAACCATGGCGTTTATAACAACCTCGTCGTGTTTATTAAGTTTAAAGGCGACAGCGACATGACGACCTCAGCATCAACGATAGAATCTATGCTCAACGCTGATGGCTACTACGACATCTCCATGAACAACTACTTCAAAAAAGCTACATACAACCAGCTGGCGATGCAGTCATACTGTTATCCTATGCCAGAAGGCGACAAAATCATAGCTTACGAAGACATCTATCCAAGAAATTATTACATGCCATACAATGCCACGACAAACCCTGAAGGCTACACCAACCAAGCCGAGCGTGAGTTCCCTCTTCTGAAAAGAGCCATAGAATATATCGCCGATCAGGTGCCAGACACCTTGAACATTGACCGCGATAACGATGGCATGGTCGATAATATCATCTTCGTCGTAAAAGGCGGCGTCAGTGATTGGAGCGACCTCCTCTGGCCTCACATGTGGACCATGGGAGAAGATGCTTACATCAACGGCAAAAAAGTAGGAACATTCAACTTCCAATTAGAATCAGCATCACAATTTACTGTATCTACTCTCTGTCATGAGATGTCGCACTCCTTGGGCTTCCCCGATTTGTATCATTACGTGGAAGACATGAGTCATCTCTATCCTGTTGGAGGCTGGGATCTCATGTCTCTCAACTCCAATCCTCCTCAACATAGCTCTGCTTACATGAAATACAAATACGGCACCTGGATTGACGAAATACCTGTGATAGACAGCTACGGCACCTACACCATAGAAGCTAACTCTTGGGAAGGAGGCAGAAGGAACTGCTTCTTGATACAATCGTCACAACCAGAACAATATTATATGTTGGAGTATAGAGACAAAGACGCTTTGTTTGAGACGGGTCTCCCTGGCAAAGGGCTGCTGATTTACAGAGTCGATAAAAGATTCGACGGATGCGTCAACTATAACGGCATAGATGTCTTCGACGAACTATATATCTTCCGACCAGGAGGAAAACACGACTACAACGGCGAGTTGAACAAAGCTGCTTTCAGCGACATAAACGAAAGGACAGTGTTTAATCATACAACACAAGCCTTCCCTTTCCTCAACAAAGACATCATCGACGAGGAGTTTAACATCTGCAACATAGCATTACAAGGCAACAGAATGACATTCACCTACTGCCCTATCAACACCGAGATAGTACCTAAAAACCTGATTGCAAATATCGAAGGTATTAGAAAACCTGTAGAACTGACATGGGACACTGTGACAAACGCAGAGTCATATAACATATACCGCGATGATGTATTGTTAGCTTCTAATGTCGTTGAGAATTATTATCAAGATGACTATGACAACCTCACAGCAGGACATCACACCTACTACGTCACCTCCAACTGCGCTGGCGAAGAGTCATATCGTTCCAACGAAGAGGACGTGATAATAGGAGGCTACTGCGAATATGCCTTCAACATGAAGACTACAGGAGAAAACGGATGGCAAGGTGGTGAGATACAAATATCTCTCGACAATGACACCGACGACACCTTCATGACATTATACTCAGGCATCGACACTACAATGAAAACCATCGTTCCTACAGACATCAATATGTCGTTGTCGTGGCTCTCTGGCTGGGATGACAGCAAATGTTCCTTCACAGTACACAACAACGATGCTATGATATATCAATCCGACGACCTCAAAGAAGGAACTCTTAAAGACATCACCACCGCCGGAACGACAGCCGTAACACCAAGAAACTTCACCGCCAAAGTCGAGAAATCGAGCGTATGTTTAGATTGGACATCATATGTAGAGACAGAAAGTTTCTCTATCATGCGCGACAACGAAATCATTGCCGAGAACATAAAAGAGACTCATTATATCGACAAGAATATACCTCATCATGGAACATTCAGATACCGCGTGATTGCCAACAACGCAGGACACTCATCAGAGCCAACAGAAGAGCTAATAGTGTCGGTAATGCTGTTCGAATACTCCGACATGACATTAAACAGTGAGGCAAAAGACAATATAGTCGCGCTCTCTTGGGATGGACCTGCCTTAGAAGAAGGTGTGATAAAATATAGCGAAGATGATTATATCACAAACATAGGATCCAACAGCAACAACTGGGGCATCAAAGTGCCTGCTATCAACCTCGAAATATTCAGAGAAACACAATTATCTCACATAGAAATATACGACAACTACGAAGGAAGATACACCTTCAGCATCTACAGCGGCGACGAGATAAAAAGTAGCAACCTCATATATTCTGAATCATTTAACACCACCGCATCTAACGACTTCGTAAGATTTGAATTGTCGGAGAAAGTCGATATCGACATCACCAAAGACTTATGGATAACAGCAAAAGCAGCGGGAGGAAAGACAGCACCTATACCGTGCGGTGAATTTTATCACGAGACAAACAGCAACCTTATTAAAATAGGTTCTTCGTGGGTATCCGCAACAGATTACGACATGCCTTATTCATGGCTACTGAGAGCTTACACCACAGCACCTCAAAATCAGGAGTTTACATATAACGTGTATCGTCAGAACGAAATGATAGCTTCTGGACTCACAAGTAACACCTACAACGACAATATTGAGATAACAGAAGAAACATGCTATCATGTAGAGGCTGTCTATCACGATATTACAGTGACAAAATCTAATGATGCTTGTGTTAGTGTAGATGATAACAATAAGAATAACATCGACAAAACAGTCTTCCCTAATCCCGTAGATGACATCTTGTACGTTGAAGCTTCAAACATAAAAAATATCACAATAACATCTGTTAAAGGTGACATCGTATTCAACGAAGATGTAACAGGTAACAGCTTCAACATCGATGTGCAACATCTCGAAAACGGAGTCTATGTGGTGAACGTCACAACAGAGACTGAAACCATCACAGAAAAAATAGTGGTTTATTAACAGACACTAAACACCAACATATAAATTTTTGGTCTTCTTTTTGTTATTTTTTAACAATTAAAATATGACAAAAATGAAGACCAATCTTTTATTAATAGCATTATTATCTCTCTTCCAGATACCAAGTCAACAAGTTAACAAGACAACAAATCAACAGGATGTTTTGTGGAAAGAAGTTAATAAAAATTTAGAAGACAAATTACCAGAAACAGCCGAAACCTTTCTTAATATAATAGAACAGAAAGCCATCGAAGAGAATAACCAGAAAGAACTGTTAAAAACATTTCTATATCGGTTCAAAATATTCTCCTTAAAAGACGAGAATCCAGTAGAAAGCTCAATAACATTTGCCGAAGAAAATATCTCCCGTCTCCAAGAGCCAGAGAGAGCCATCTTTAACATCGCGATAGCATCACTTTATGAGAACCTAAAGCCAGATGCAAAAAACCAATATTACGAAGCTGCCCTCGCCGACATTAAATCACTGCAAGACAACACCACTGAATCATACAGAGATATATTGGCAATAAATAATGAGAATGCAACATTCAACTTCAATATCGAACCTACTCTCTATGATTATGTGGTTCATAAGATTATACGACAACAAGTCAACGAGACAACAAGTCAACGAGTGACGGAATTATATCAGAATCTCATTGATTTCAACGAGAAAAACAATTATACAGACGCCGCTATTTACAATGAGATACATAAACTAAAATATGAATATGAAACATCTGATGATTTTGAAACTTATTACAATTCCTTGGAAGAAATCAAGAATGAAAATATTGACAATCCTCTTGTTACGTCAGTGATTGCGCTACAAGCAGAAGCAATATTTAGTCAACAAGTCAACAAGTCAACGAGTCAACGAGTAGAGACGTTCCAAGAGCCAGAAACTAAAATCCTTAATATTTGCAACGAAGCTATAAAATTATTTCCTAATAGCGAGGGCGCTAAAGAATGTAAATCAATACGTTCTGAGATTTTAAGAAAAGAGCTTACTCTCTCTATGCAAAATGTGGCGCTTCCAAATCATAATATCTCAGCAAAAATTACTTATAGAAATCTTACAAATCCGCATTATAGAATTTATAAGGTGAATGATGATGAACTTGAAAATCTTAGAAATAAAAACAATCAAGAAGCTATAAAAGAATTGTTAAAGAAAAATTATATAGTTGAAAATCATATTAATATCATTGACAAAAAAGATTATATCGAACATTCTTTGAATATAAACTTGCCAGAATTAGACTGCGGAACATATTACGTAATGTTTTCAAAAGACGACAAATTTTCAAAAGACGAAGATAAACTTCCTGCTTTACATTCATTTCAAGTGAGTAAGCTGAGTTATGTTACCATGAAAGAGAATAATGACTTTGTGATATATGTCCTTGATAGAGAAAACGGTAAACCTGTGAAAGATGTAAATGTTAATATTTATAAAGATAATTATGATTATAAACAAAGAAGATATGTTAAAAACAATTTACAAAATCTCGTCACCGATAAGAATGGCAAAGCAACAATATCAAAACAAAACCATTCATTTCAGATAGATCTTTATAAAGGAGATGACAAACTTTTATCTGATACTTATTTTCATAATTATCAAGACAAAAGTGAAAATATATTAAGAGAAAAGACATATTTCTTTACAGACAGAGCGATATATCGTCCTGGACAGACTGTTTATTATAAAGGTATCATTCTTAATGAAAATACAGAAAAAAAGGAGCTGCTTGTCGGTAAAGAAACGACTGTTACATTAAAAGATTCTAATTGGCAAGATATTGCAACGCAGACTCTTACGACTAACGACTTCGCTTCTTTTGACGGAAGTTTCGTCATTCCCAATAATGTCTCTAATGGATATTTTCAGATTAAGAATGAAAGCGGTTCCATAGGTTTTAGAGTGGAAGAGTATAAACGTCCTACTTTTGAGATTATATTTAACAATATAGATAAATCATTCAAGCTCAACGACTCTATCCATATAGAGGCCTCCGCAAAGTCGTACGCAGGTTTCGGTCTCGATAATGTTAATTATAATTATACAATAATACGTCGCGCCTATTTCCCATATCGTTATTGGTGGTCTGCCAACTATCGTGACAATGAAAAACAAATCGCTTTCGGCGATGGAAAAACTGATAAAGAAGGAAATCTTAACATCGACTTCAAACTCATTCCCGATAAAAATGATAAAAACAAACTACCTGTATATGAATATATTGTGACTGTTAACATCACCAATGTACAAGGCGAGACTCAATCAAAAACATTTACCTTAAAAGCATCTGAGATAGATATGATTATCGATATTGATGATGATAACACAATAATAAACAAAGACAATTTAAGCGAAGCTACTTTCACTGTTAAAAATATTAAAGAAAATCCTGTCGAGGCGAGAATACTTAGAAGAATATATAAAGCCAAAAGCCAATTGATCTATGAAGATACAATAAATGTTAATGGAAAGTATGGTTTATTCCAAGATGTTAATAAAAATTTAGAAGTTGGCAGATATGTCGTTGAACTTATCTCTGCTAATAACGAAAAGGCTAAGATTTCTAAAGAGGTTACAATCATCGATTTAGATAGTAAGAAGATGCCATACGATACGATATGTTTTTCTTATTATGACAAAACGTCAGCACAACCCAATGAATATGTTAATTTTTATTTAGGAAGTTCTGCCAAAGATGTCATAGTTCATTTATTTATAAAACATGGCGATGAACTTAGATATTCAGAACGTAAGACATTCAGTGATGAAGTATTAAAGATTTCATATAAAATCAAGGAGGAAGATCGTGGCGAGATTTCATTTCAGGCATTTTTTGTAAAAGACAATACTATTAATATAGTAAATCATAATGTAGCGATACCTTACGACAATCTGAAGTTAGACATTAGATTAGACGTTGAGCGTGACAATTTGCTTCCTGGCGCAGAAGAAAGATGGAATCTTACGATAACAGACGCTGACAGCGATGTCGTGATTGCCAATGTCTTAGCCTCGATGTATGACGCTTCTTTAGATGCTTTTGCAAAAAATCATTGGTATTTTAACACCTCTCCTGACATAAAAATTGCAGAACGTCCAAGAAGCGACCGCAGCTTCGACAGCTTCTCTTGCTCAGCATATAATAAATACTATGAAAGATATGACTTGTTCTCTTATTACCTTCTGTCTGATGCCGCACTCACACCTTTTATGAGATATTATAAAACCATCTCAGCACGCGACATAATGATGATGTCGAAGAATGAAAGAAGTGCAATAGCAGTCTCCGTCGGTGGAGTGAATAACAAAGCTGCCACAACAGACGATGACGCCTCTGAATACGAATTTGCCATAACTGAAGAGATGATAGAGACATCACTTACTGACGAGTCATCAACAGAAGCGCTACCATTGCTTAGAGAAAACTTCAACGAGACAGCATTCTTCTATCCTAACTTAAAAACCAATGACGATGGAAGTCTCACACTCTCTTTCACTATGCCAGATGCCTTAACACGTTGGAATCTAATGATGATGGCTTATACTAAAGACTTGAAGACCGGAACATTAAACAAAACCTTCACCACATCGAAGCCTCTGATGATAATGAGTGACATGCCACGATTCTGCTACGAGAACGACACGCTCTGGATGGTGGCTAACGTTATTAAGACACAAAGTGATAGTGTTAAGTCGGCGACTGCTAAATTAGAAATTTTCGATGCTTTGACGATGAAGCCATTAGACCTGATTCTTTCAGAACAAGAAATTATCATCGATGACATTTCTGAAGGAAGCAGTAAATCTGTGAGATGGAAAGTTGTTGTTAACGCAGAGACTGACGCAGACTTATTGGCATTTCGATTTAGTGTCAGCTGTGATAATTTCTCTGACGCGGAGCAACATTTATTGCCAATAATAAGCGATGAAGTCTTTATGACAGAGACTTATCCTTTGACGATAGAGCCACATTCTTCAAGGACCTTCGACTTTGATTTCAACAATGAAAATGAAAGAAATCAAGGTGTCACATTAAATTATTGTTCAGATCCTATCTGGTATGCGATACAAGCTCTGCCATATCTCTCGCAAGAAACAGGCGATAATATTGATGTAGCTTTTAATGTTTTCTACGCTAACAGCCTCGCCTCATATATCGCACACAACATTCCTAATTTGTTAAATTATATTAAGAAATGGAAGATAGAATCTCCCGATGTTTTGATGTCGCAGCTTCAGAAAGATGAGAACTTAAAAGCGATAATGTTACAGGAAACGCCTTGGGTTTTGGAAGCGAAGAGTGAGACAGAACAGAAAGCAAAAATCGCCAATCTATTTGATATTAACACATTGAGACATAAAACCGACGAGGTATTAAATCTTCTTAAAGAGAAACAATCTGTCAACGGCGGATGGTCGTGGATGCCCAACATGCCTGAAAGTCCATTTATCACTCAGTATATCTTGAGTGGATTGGGCAGACTACATAAAATGAATGTTATCAATTCTTTGACGACAGAACAGCAGAATAAAGTTAATGATATTTCACAAAAAGCTATCAAGTATTTATGCAATGAAATTGTTGAAGATTATGACATGACTAAAGAAATATCTAAAAAAGCATCTTATTCGTTAAGTTATAATACGATAAATAAACTTTATGCTCTGAGTTTCTACGACTTCAAAGAAGAGTCTGATTATAATAAGGCTAAAGATTTTATGATTGACAGGCTCCAGAAAGATTGGCGAGACTTTGATTTTGAAGTCCAAGCTAAGATAGCTCTCGTTATGTATAGAAGCGGAGACACCAACACTTCGCTTCTGATAATGAAATCGTTGAAAGAGAGGATGAGTCAAGTCAGTTCTTCCACAGATGTATCGGAACAAGCCATGATAATGGAAGTGTTTAGGGAGATAAATCCTGACAAGGATATTCTAAACGCAATGATGATAGGCTTACTTAATAACAAACGCCCCAATATGTGGGAAAATGCTATTATGACTGTCGATGCGACTTATGCGATATTAGAGACGATGAGACAACAGAATGACGAGATAACGAGTCAACAATCTGTGTTTATCCAAAGATATTGGAGTGCAGATGAGTTAAAAGATTTTAAGGATTTCACTATTGAAAATCCTAATAACAATATTACATGGGGCGGATTGTTCCGTCAATATTTCGTTTCAATCGATGAGGTTAGGAGACACGAGAGTCAACTGAATATTGAGAGAGCGCTGTTTGTAGAACGTATAGATGGAAATGGGAAATATTTGATTCCTATTGAAGATTTTAGGGATTCGACGAGTCACATCCGTATCGGTGATAAAGTTACAGTCAACATCACTATTGAAGCCTCGCAAGATATGGAGTTTGTCTTCTTGAAGGATTTAAGGGCTGCATGTTTTGAGCCCACGCAACAGATGTCGCGATACAATTATTCTGATGGATTGTCTTATTATCAAAGTAACAGCGACACCTTTATGGGATTTTATTTCGACAGATTACCGAAGGGCAAGCATCAAGTGAGTTATTCTATGTTTGTCACCAAGGAAGGTAGTTTCAGCAATGGTTACGCATTGATACAATGTATGTATGCACCTGAGTTCTCGGCATATTCTGAAGGAATGAGGATAGAAATAAAATAAAAAAGTAGATACGCTACACACGTAACATATCTACTCTTTCATTAACTATTAACTGTTAACTATTAACTATTAATTCTTTATAAAACGTCTTATAACATTACCTTCAGTTGTTGTTACGTTAACGACATAAATACCTTCTGGTAAGTTATTGACATTTACCATATATTCATTATTCTTCATCAAACATACTTCATTATAGACCTTAACGCCTGTAATGTTGAAGATATTGATTTCTTCTATTGCAGCTTCACCTTTGATATACAATTTATCATCGACAGGGTTAGGGAATATCTCGAATGTATTCTCGTATTCGTTGATACCAATATGTTTCACTTCGATTGTCACAGTCTCCGACAAATCTGATTCATAGCCATCGTTGCATATAGACTGTATATTGACTTCCATTGTCATTTCCTTATTGGTACCTAATTCAAAGCTATTTTCTGTAAGTTTCTTATATTTAGAGCCGTTAACATACACCATATAGCTATTAGCACTTGCTATCTCTTCCCATGAGATGGTGACTTTAAACTTCATATTGTAATTAGGATCATCTTCTACAATATTGTATGTTATGTTTGAAGGAGGGTTACAGCTGTTAGAGATTAATGTGAAGCAGCTCTCATTCGACTCATCGTTTTCTGCGCCATTAACAACGCTTTTTACCACATAACAATATTCGTTGTCGTATTCCAAGTTTGTATCGATGTAGGTCTTCTCTGTCAAGTTAGAAGCTATCTGTGTTGTGTTATTGTTATGAGTTCTATAGATGTTATAAGTAGCATCTTCATATATTGACGACCATGCCAAGTTTATAGCAGGCTCATAACCGTTAGAGTGAGTCACCAAGTTGAGAGGATTACCTATGCTATAGTCAGGTTCTATACCTTTGACGATATAGTTTCTCTCATTATAGTGACCCGAACCGCTACCGATACCACCTATACCAGGACTCAAGGCTCCTATAGCGAAGTAACCGTCACAGTAGCCGCCCCAACCCCAATTGAAGTGGAAGTTGTCGTATTCATCATAGCCATCGCATACAAAAGAGTGACCCATGCCTTCGGTATCCCAGCCATTATATACCATAGGACGGCTCTCGTCGAGTTCTCCTTTAAGTATGTTTGCCCAATATGTATCACTCATATAATATTGGAAGACGACATCCTCAATAGTTGAAGACTTATATCCGAAGTATGTCGTCAAAGCAGGAGAAATATCAGTTGGGTAAGCACCGCTGCCATCTAAGCCATAATCCATCTCCATCGCCACTCCGCAGTGATACATCAAAGTAGCAACAGCTTTTCTATTCACTTCAGGACTATACTTAGTTGGGCTATCAAGCATATTATCCCAATCGTATAAGGTAGCAGCAAAGTTGACACTGATTTGTCCGTAGTCGTTTTCATTATATGTCTTTTGTCCTACACCGACTTTAGGCCAGTTCCAATATTTCATGACTTGAGCCATAGCTGTTGCGCCACAACCTGTCATTGAACCACCAGGACACATCTCGTTATAAGGTGCATCTTGATTCCATTCAGTAGTTAAAAGAGCTTCCACGACAGAACGGTTTCTTACATCTGGTCTGATACCTTGAGCAAGAGTTTTCCACTCTCTTTTAATCTCATCAGTTGCCTCAATGTCGTTGTCAATAGCATATTGAATCTCATCATTAGCCTTGTCGAGCCAATAAGCGACATTAGTCATATCGTTATTGAGAACGAAAGAATTATTGTTGGAATATCCAATAATAGGTGTTACTCTGTCATCTGCAGATACAATGACAAAACCATTGTCACCGCTGAAGATGTATAAGTTGTTATAACTTCTTGTTGAAATGTTATTCAAATCAACATCATTAACCATAGTCTTAGCGACTTTCATGGCTGTGTTCTTATCAACACGTTCAGCATAAAGATTAATTGATAAGAAAACTAATAAGATAATTGCTAGGTTCTTTTTCATTTCTTAATAAAACGTTTAATGATACTATTGTTATTTGTCTTTATTTCAATGATATAAATGCCACTTTGTAAGTTATCTACATCGATTGCATACTTTTCATCTTTCATAGTGAACTGTTCATTGTAAATCTGAACGCCCATGATATTGAAGATATTTATTTCTTCTATATTGATATCGCTGCTGATGTATAATTTATTGTCAACAGGGTTAGGGAATAACTCTAACTTCGATTCATACTCGTTGATGCCGATATGTTCTACTTTCACGCTAAGTGGTTGCGACATATCCGATTCTCCGTTGGCGCAGTTGGCTGTTACTTCAAATACATAAGTGCCTTCTTCGTCGATGCCTACTGTGTAAGAGTTGGTGAAAACATCTTCTCCGAACAACTCATCATCAATATAAACATTATAAGAGTCAGCGTGAGTCACCTTATCCCATGTCAATGTGACTTTGAATACATAGTTATAACCTGCCACATCTTCTTCTACTTTAGCTTGTAAGTTGGTAGGAGCAAGACATGTCTCTTCACCAGAGCCACATACTATCAGAATATCTTCCGACAATTCCGATGATCCGTTCTCACCACAATTTGTTATTATGTTATACTTATATTCTCCTCCTTCGTTGACGCCTGTCACGAATTTAGTGTCAGTCTGTACTGTGAGATAATTGTTATTGACATAGATGGAATAAGAAGCGGCACCAGGTACTGCGTCCCATTCTATTGTGATAAGATACATAAATCCGTATCCACCTTCTTCGATATTGTATGTTATGTTGGAAGGAGCCATGCATTCGAAGATAGTCTCTGTGATGGCACATGCAGTGTTGGAATGCAATGTCTCTTCGCCTTCGATGACGCCTGCAACGCTGTAACAATATTCTGTATTCTCGTCTAATTCGATGTCGGTATATGTAGTCTCTTCAACGTTGGTAAGATATTCTCCATCACGATAGATATTATAACTATCAGCATTATCGAGACCTGTCCATGTGAGTTCTATGGTACTTTCGTTGATGGATGTTGCTATCAAATTCTTAGGAGCTACATTATCGTTAGATATAGTCATTGAGAAACTACTTTCCCAATCATAGACCGTTATGTAGTTGTTGATTTCAATATCATCAATATTGATACAGAATTGGTTGGTGCAGTTAAAGTGACGTACTGCTATCCACAACTTCTGTCCTGCATATTCAGACAGATCAACGGTGTATTGAGACCACTGACCGTAGCGTGTTCCCTCAGAGTTTCTTGTTCTCTGACCGTATCCTGACTTACCTGTCAATGTCCACTCTGCTATAGTGGTGAAGTCGGTAGCAGAGGTGTTACCTTTTGCTGATATGGCGATACCGAAGTGCTCGGCAGGGAAGTCTTCGTCTTGAGTACAAGCCCACAGACTGACGGTGGTATTTTCTGTAGCTTCTATCATGATAGGCGACACCACATAATCATCTGGCACTATAGGAAGTCCTGTATTGTTACAATACGTCTCGCTCATGATATGACCTCCACCTGAGTGTGATGGAATAGGAACAATGTCATGATCATCGTAAATAGAAGAGTGATACCATGTATGATCGTCGTTGTTTGCGTTGATGAGAGTCCATCCATTCATATCGTCGTTGAAGTTGAATGAGACGCTATTTTCTTCTTTATTGACAGGTAATGCCTCTATGTTGAAGTTCACCACTTGACCATTAGGAGCTGAAGGATCTACGTTGACGGTATAGGTCTTAGTAGCTGTCTCACCTATTCCTAATGAAGGATATATAATGTCGTTTTCTGTGATAGTGACAAATTGATCATCGGTAGAGAGAAGTACTCTAATATCGTCTGTCGTAGCAGCAGCACCTTCATTAATCATTGTGACTGAAATCTCATTGTCGCCATTTAACAATATATCTGGAGTAAATGAGTCGAGTTTTACCATTGGAGTAGGATTGTCGTACTTCAAGCTGAAATGCTCAACCCATGTTGTAGGTGTATTGATATTAGATATTGTGATGTCATCGATAGCGAGGAAATATTGATCATAGCAGTCGAAGTGACGTAACGCCACCCAAATATCTTCACCTACATATTCGCTGAAGTTGACAGTATATTTGTACCATGAGCCTTGTACTCTGCTGTCGCCTTTTCTTGTACCTTCATTTGCAACATGTCCCGACTTAGCTGTCATAGTCCATTCTGCTATGGTGGTGAAGTCGTTAGCAGAAGTATTGCCTGTTGTTGAAACAGCTACACCGAAATGTTCTGCTGGATAGTTACCATCTTGAGCAGCAGCCCAGAAACTTATCTCAGTATCTTCTTCAACATGTATCTTCATAGGCGATACCAAATAGTTGTCTGGTTCTATCGCTAATCCTAATCCTCCGTTGCCGTTGTTGTCATACGATTGTGAGAACAAGCAATATTTACTTTCACGGCCATATCCTGCACCTAATAAGGTGTTGCAATTCATCCATAAATATCCATCGTTATTGGCATCGATATTTGTCCAGCCGCTCAGCGTCATATCCTCGAAGTCGTATGTCACATCTTGCATTGAAAAATTATCTTCCAAAACAGTTGTCAGCTGCATGTCGAAGATATGTCCTTTAGGTGTGACAGAGCTTGTGGTGATGCTGAATGTCTGCGCCTCATTCTCGTTAGGTTGCATTGGTCCATACACAGCCTCATCGTCAATGACAGTCATATATTGATCTGTCGATGATAATGTGACGGTTGCATTACCTGTTGTTGCTACGTTACCGTTGTTAAACATGCTTATCGCGATCTCGCTTGTCTCTGATGATATTATTGCTGGAGAACATGACTGATAGCGTATGTAAGGCAATGAGTTGATTTCTATTGAGAAGTCATCTGTAAAATTATATACTTCATCACCGTTGCTACATGTCGCTATGAATGTGAAATCTATCACATGACCTATAGGAGCGTTAGCGTCGATGTTGATCTTAAATGTGCCAGAGGCTGTCTCCTTAGGCTCCATTGCTTCAAGAGAAATTGTACCATTTACTATAGTGACATATTCGTCTTCTGTGCTGATGGTGACATCGGTGTTTCCTGTCGTTGCTACTGTACCGTTGTTAACGAGTTTTATTATAAGCTCTTTGTTATCGCCTGCTAATGTCACTTCTGGTGAGCATGATGCGAAGTTAAGATAAGGGAAGTCGTGTCCTTCGTTAACTGCTGCTAAGGCATTGATAAGTCCTGAGCCTGTGGTGTTACTCTTAGTAGCCGAGAGTTTTGTTGCCGTTGTCTCTATTATTCTACAGAGGTCTGATGGAGTGAGGTCAGGGTCTTTCTCTAACATAAGAGCTATCACGCCTGCCACACATGGTGCTGCCATGGAAGTTCCATCGAAAGCGATATAACCATCATAAGCGGTATGTGACAACGACACTATACCAACTCCTGGTGCGCAGATGTCAGGACGGATAAGACCTATACCAGGATTGTATGGATAGTCAGCCCATTCTGTCTCCTGCCATGTCACAGGACCACGTGACGAGAACTCAGCGACTCCGTTGTTGTTATTGACGGCACCGACAGAGATGACACCTGATACTCCGCCAGCATTAGCTGCTTGGTCAGGGTGTATCCATGCTGGAGGACAGTTGCCAGGAGCGTTGATATTCTGTGGCACAGGGAAGAAATAAATCTCGTCGCCGTCGTTACCTGCTGCTATTGATGACAACACTCCGAGTTCTAAGGTGTTGTTGAACATATGACGGAAAGTGGTACTCTCTGTCACGGTAGGATCTTGCCAGCCTATGGAGATACTCAGGACGTCGGCGCCATTCTCTACGGCGAACTCTACTCCTGAAGTAAAATATTCCATGGTAGTCCAGCCAGTGTTGTCTGCAATTTTTAATGTCATCAAGGTAGCATCAGGAGCAACACCTGTGGCTGAGCCTGAAGCTCCCGTACCGCAAATGATACCTGCGCAATGTGAGCCGTGACCGTGATCATCGTAAGGCATCATGTTAGGTTCTATGAAGTTGTATCCATGATAAGGATATTCACTGCCTCCGTCCCATAGGTTCTCGCTGTTGATGTCGGTGTGGTCGAAGTTGGTTCCTGTATCTAACACCGCTACCACCACATCTTTTCCAGTGTATCCCATATCCCACACCTTGTCGGCATCGACTTTCTGAACATGGGCAGCTACATTCTCAACAGAGATTGCTCTCTCTACCTTGACATCTCCAACTGCTTGTCTTTGCTCATTATATCCTATCAAAGCAACATCAGGATGCTCTGCTAAGAGATATATCACCTCAGGTGTAGCTTTACAGTTGATACTGTTGACTATCCAGTGAGTGTTTATATCACTGACATTGCTATTTCTTTTCTCAGCATCTAATATCGACAATACCTCAGATTGTTTCTTGGCATTGTGCTGTTTCAATGTCTCTATGACGACTTCTCTCTTAACATCTCTGTCGCCATGTCGGGTCGCAATGTCTTTCAACTCATCGGTCTCTATCTGTGACTTCAATATGATATTGATGTCTATCATCTCTTCGCTTCTTTGGTTCATGATTTCTTGCAAGTTTGTCTCTATGACATTCTGTGCGTTGCCGAAAAATCCAAGAAGGACGATGAACAATAATGTGTTAACAATTTTCTTCATGATGAAATGATTTTTTATTTTCTCCCTTACTTTTACAGACAAAAAAATAATGATGTCAATATGTCGATGACACCATTATTTTTTCTTAATAATCATTATTTCTTAATAAACCTCTTAACGACCTCGCCCTTGTTAGTTTTGATGCTGATGAAGTAAACACCTTCAGCAAAATCTGAGACGTTGATGTCGTGTTTGATATTATCTGCTTTAAATACTGAGATACCAACAATATTATAAATGTTGATTTCTTCTATCTCTTCGTCTGTATCTATCACCAATCTGTCGTTGACAGGGTTAGGATAGATATTGAATTTATTCTCATATTCTTCGATGACATTGTCATCGTCAACTATTTCAACAGCGATGTATGATTGATTTGAAGGACCGCTTGCACATTCTGTTGAGAGATAAATCTCAAACAAACCATATTCGTTGGTTTCATAAACAAATGATGTCTCTGTGAGGTCGTTATATTCTTCTCCGTTGATAAGAAGTGAATATGTCTCAGCGTCAGCCACAGCGTCCCATGTAATGTTGATGACGTTGTCATATTCTGTACCTTCTTCAATTGTAGCGTAGAGGCCTGTTGGAGCTGGACAGTTGTTTTGTGGTCCGATGAAAGCCTCTACTGTTTCCGATGCCTCCGAGTATTCACCTGTAGAACATATTGTCTTCACTTGAAATTCCAATGTGCCAGTATTGTTAGAACCTGCTACATAAAACAATGAGTTTGTTAAACCGAGCTCCTGAAACTCAATGGCAGTACCACCTTTCACATTCACTTGGTAACCTTCTGCGCCTTCAACAGCGTCCCAGCTGATGATTGCTTTATAAACAAATGAATAACCTGGGTCGTTTTCTTGAATTGTTACTTTCACATTTGTAGGAGCCTGACATGCTCTGTCATCGTCAGCATATGCTGCAAAAGTAAATAATAATGATAATAAAAGTAAGTTTAATTTTCTCATAACAATGATATTAGTTAATAATTTACAAAGATAGATATTTTTTCTCAAACTTATGACGTTTTTTTTATCTAAAACCATATATTTTTGTACTTTTGTAGAAAGCATAAAATTATGATGAAAAGACTTAATGTAGATTTATATGCGAGGAAGAAGAGATGGAAGATTGTTCTTTCTGTCGTGGCGTTGCTGATAGTTTGTTTTTCAATGTATTATACGAACAACTTAGTCAAGAGATTTGCTGCTCAGGAGGAGAAGCAGATGAAGATGTGGGCTGAGGCGATACAGAGTCATGCTGAGTTGATGAATTATACGGAGACTTTCTTCAACGAGGTAGCTAACCAAGAAAGCAAACGTGTGGAACTTCTCGCCTATGCTTATCACAGTTTCCTTGCTGCATCTCCGCAAGAAGACACTCGTATATATCTCAACATAATACAAAGTAACATCAGCATCCCCGTCATCATCACCGACACTGACGACAACATTTCCATCGCTATCAATATGCCCAAGCACCTGCAGAACAAGTCGATCTTCGACGATGAGATGAAACGCGAGTTCAGCATATATCCTCCTATAAAGATTGATATTTATGGCAAAGAACTATTTCTCTATTATAACGAGTCGCTCATTTATACCGAGCTACGTTCTGTGCTCGAAGGTCTCTTCTCTCTTTTCATCAACGATGTCACCGACAACGCAGTGGGGGCTCCCGTCATCATTCTCGACTATTCTAAACACGAAATCATCAGTTACGGCAACCTCGACTCTCTCTCTATGAAAAATAGCGACTACGTGACGAGACAGCTTAACATCATGAGCGAAGAGAACACTCCTATCGAGATGAATTACTTGGACGGCGAGAAGGCTTATATCTACTACCGCGAGTCGGATCTGCTCCGCATAGTGAGATACTTCCCTATAGTACAGATATTTGTGATTGTGTTCTTCGTCATAGTGGCGTATCTGCTTTTCAGCTACGCTCGCCGCTCCGAACAAAATCAGGTGTGGGCTGGCATGGCAAAAGAGACAGCTCATCAGATAGGAACACCTCTGACATCGCTGATGGGATGGATAGAACTGCTTAAACTACAGGAGACTCCTTTCATCGGGACATCGGAGATGGAGAAAGACATCGACAGAATGAAGACCATAACAGAACGTTTCTCTAAGATAGGCTCCATCCCTACCTTAGAAAACCACGACGTGGTGGCTGCTGTCAACGATACTATGAACTACCTTAAACGTAGATTCGCTAACAACAAATTCGAGTTCGAGATTCAGCTGCCGCCTCGTGAGGTGATATTACCTCTCGACACCGCCCTCTTCAGTTGGGTGTTAGAAAACCTGACGAAGAACGCTCTCGACGCTATGACAGATCACGGCAAACTGACAGTGGAGATGACAGAAGACGCCGAGAACGTCTTCATCGATGTTACCGACACAGGTAAAGGTATGCAACGTTCTCTTTTCAAGGAGGTCTTTGAACCTGGATACACCAGCAAGAAAAGAGGCTGGGGTCTCGGCCTCTCACTCGCCCGTCGTATCATAGAGGATTATCATAAAGGCAAGATATTCGTGAAGTCATCGACAATAGGACAAGGCACGACATTCAGAGTAGCGTTGAAGAAATAGAGACAATAAGACAATAAGACAATAAGACATTGAGACAATAAGTAGAGACGCGTCAATGATTCCTATGATATAAATATACATTGACACGTCTGATAAAGACAATGAGACATTGATGCGTCTGATTAATACCATAATTTAGATGTTGCTAACTATGAAAACAGAAGTGTTTAGGAATGAGAAGATAGAGATATTGAACAGGTTTGTACAAAACACTGATGTTCATATTTTTCTTACAGGCAAGGCTGGTACGGGCAAGACTACCTTCCTCCGTAACCTCGCTGTCAATTCTTCAAAACGCATGGTGATAGTAGCACCTACGGGAGTAGCAGCTATCAACGCTGGCGGCGTAACGATACACTCGTTTTTCCAACTACCCTTCGGCCCGATAGTACCAGAAAGTCAACAAGTAGAGTCGCCAAGTCGCCAAGTCTCTGAGTCTCCAAGTCAAAGTCAGAGTCAGAGTCAAAGTCAAAGTCAGAGTCAACATCCAATTGCTAAAATAAATTCTGTCAAACGAAAAATCATGCGTAGCCTCGACCTTCTTGTCATAGACGAGATCAGCATGGTACGCGCCGACCTCTTAGATGCCATCGATGCAGTGCTGAGAAGAATACGCCATGACGAGAGACCTTTCGGCGGAGTGCAACTGCTTATGATAGGCGACATACAACAGCTGGCTCCTGTGGCACGACAGAATGAGTGGGAACTGCTGCAACCTTACTATAAATCAGTATATTTCTTCGATAGCATAGTGTTACAAAACACTCCTTACATATGCGTCGAACTCGATCATATCTATCGCCAAAACGACATCACTTTTATCAACATTCTTAATCAGGTGAGAAATAATTGCCTCGACACTGAACATCTTAACATCTTAAATAGCCGTTACAACCCTGACTTCGCTCCCGATGACAAAGATGGTTTTATCACCCTGACAACACATAACTCTCAGGCTGATGAGATTAACGACAAGAAACTTGAAGCTCTTAAGTCGAGGAAACTGACTTTTAAGGCTGAGGTGAAAGGCATCTTCCCTGAGAATGCTTATCCTACAAAAGAGAGTCTCGAACTGAAAGTAGGCGCGCAGGTGATGTTCGTGAAAAACGATCCTTCGTTGGAGAAGAGATATTATAACGGCAAGATTGGCGTGATAACATCGTATGACAAAAAAGAAGGTCTCAAAGTGAGATGCGGTGATGACATCATTGATGTAACGCCGGTGACATGGCAAAATATGGAATATAGCATCAACGGAGAGAGCAAGGAGATTGAAGAAAAAGAGATAGGCAGTTTCACACAGATGCCTCTACGCACAGCATGGGCTATCACCATACACAAAAGCCAGGGATTGACATTCGACAAGGTGGTACTCGACGCTGAGATGGCTTTCACTCATGGTCAGGTCTATGTCGCACTCAGCCGTTGCACCACATTAGAAGGTCTCGTACTTAAATCGAAAATATCTCATAACGTGATGTTTAACGACAGAGTCATCAACAACTTTGTCGATAAGATGCCTGAGATCTATCCCGACGAGAAGCGACTGTCGCTCGAAGAGAATAAGTATCTCCAGCGACTTATTATCGAGTTATTTACTTTCAACGATATTGAGATACAACTGAATAAGTTAGCCAAGGTGCTTCGCGAAAACGACAACATCATAGAGATGACATCGGTAGATAAAATATCGTCATTGCGACAACAATTTCGCACTGAAACCATTGATGTGTCGTTACGTTTTCTTCGTCAGCTTGAATCTATATTTTATCATAACGACACTACTTTACTTCAGGAACGTATTACGAAAGCTGCTAAATATTTCTTCGAGAAACTCAATGAGTTGGAAGATATAGGTGATTATATCAACGAGACAAATAACAAGGCGGTCAACCTCTCGATAAAAGGCATTTTAGACATCTTGAAAGAGACGCTTTTTGTGAAGACAGCATGTCTTGATTTATCTACAAAAGGTTTTGATGTAGAGAAATATCTTGAGATGAAAAACAAGAAGACCGTTGAGGCGGAAGATGTCAAGCCATCACGACCGAAGAGCAAGTCATCGAAGAAAGATGACAAGAAACTGATGAAAGATAATAACATATCGAGTAGCGTCATGAAGACCAAAGAGCTTCTTGATGAAGGCTATGATATTGATGAAGTCATGGCAGAACGATCTTTGTCGCGTTCAACGGTAGAGAAGCATATCACTGAGTTAGTAAAGAACGGAATATATAAAGTAGAAGACTTCGTTGATGAGGAGAAAGTAGCGATCATAAGAGAATATTTCACAGAAACACAAGACGCCTCTCTGTCATCAGCGAGAGACGTCTTGGGAGAAGACTTTACATATTTCGAATTACGATTAGTAAGAGATAGTTTGAGACAATTAGCTAATGGCTAATGGCCAATGGCTAATGGCTAATAGCTAATAGCTAAAGTCAGCGTTCTCTAATAAACCACAATTCTATCGGTATATGTTGTTCCGTTATCTAAGGTTATGTTCATCACATAGATGCCACTGTTGAGATTATCTATATTGATGGTTTGCATATTGAAATTCTGAGTATGGCATAGTCTGCCGTCCATGCTATAGACATCTATTTTCTTGCAGTTTACGTCTGGTGAGAAGCGGATATTTATCTTATCTCTCACGGGATTAGGATAGAAACTATATGGACGGATATCGTAAATATTCTCTGACACCGAAGTGCCATTGTCATGAAGAATAATAACAGAAGTACCTTTTTCTACTCCACCATAGGCAGACGTAAAAATATTGCCGGTCAACACCAAATCTCCGTTCTCAAGAACACTGGCTCCAGTATGTGATCCTGTTATATACAAACCTGTTTTAACACAACGCTCCCACAAGAGATTAAAGTCTTTATCTACACGTGCCACATACATATCTCTTTCTCCAAGCACATTTTCATATGTCTGCGACCATATACAATACAAGCCTCCGTCTTTACATTTTAGAAGGTTTCTCCATTCTACACATGTATTCAAATAATTCGATGGGCTATTATTTTCATATCTCAATATATTCTCTTCTACAATGTTAAAGTCCTTATCTACTTTACATAATTTAAGTGCGTCTGCTGATGGTCCATTCACAAATACTCCCATAATGGCAAAATTACCGTCATATAATTCTACCACATTTGAATAACCACCGGTGCCGTCATATTGATAACCATCATATCCAGATAAAGTCTTCTTATCTGCTACATTCAAATCTTCATCCAATATAATGTACAACTCATAACCCATACCGCCATCTTCTTGTTCATCTATTGCAAAACCATATTGCTTATTCTCTTCGTCATAAGTAAAAAAGGAAAAGTAATTACAAAAGCCACCATAGTCATCACCTGCTAACAGTTTTGGAGATCTCTTCTTTACCTCTCCGTAGATATCAGCCTCCATAGCCCAATGTTCTGCCGCTGAAACACCCCAGAAATATAAAAAATTATTGTCTTTATTTAAGCCTGACAGATGTCCTTGCCCAAATCCTTCTGCAAGAAACGGTTTTCTAACTTCATCAGTAATATTAAGATCATTGTCAAAGAAAACTGCATTATAATAGCATGTGTCGCCATACGAGAAATAGGTATAGATGTTTTCATTCTCGTTATAAGGATTTCTTATCAGCTTGTTATTGGGATAATCTACCGAATTACTATCTTTAAATTCATAAAAAAGAGTGTCTATCAATTTTGCTTTAGACGACATCTTGACAAAAGTCACACCAATATCCTTGGAATTAGCTCCATTTGCATCAGATGTATAATAACTTTGTGTAAAGACAAAATTGCCATCACTTAAACCTAAAGCATGATATGAGCATGTTTCATAATGTTCCGATGGCATATCTAACGGGAACAATATATCAAAAGTCTTGACATCCTGAGAAAAAACAGTAACGATGTTAAAACACAATAGCAATGTAATAATCCTTTTCATAACATTAATTTTTAAGAGTTATACTATATGGCAAAATAGTTTTTGCCTGCCAAATATAAAAAATATTTTCAGACAAAAACTATAAAGAAATTAATTTTTTATAATATACCAGTACCAGGAAGTTCAGGGTCTAAACCTGTGCCTATGATTGTACCGTATGTAACATATAATACATGATGGAATGGCACTGAATCTGATACGCCCCTCATCTTTTCATAGATATTTCCAGTAACAGCTTCTATGAGAAAAGATATATATGACATCATATTCGCTGTAGGACAATTATCTACTATCAATCCAAGATATGAGTCCAAATAATAAGCCATTTCTTCCTTAGTCAAGTGATAATGTGCCGAAAGTTTAGTATAGAACAATTTGTCAGTTGTATTCTTATAATTAAATTCTACTGTTCTCAAGTTTGTAAAATATACTCTACCAGGTTCCTCGTATCTTATCGGCTTAAATAAATTCATATAGTAAGACAATGTATCTACAGCTTCTGTCCTCCAATGATATGTTGCACCATCAGGGAATAATGATAATGGAATGCTGTCGTTGTCAAAATAATAATACATAAAATCACTCCTATCCGACATTGCTACTACAGTCTTAACTACATTTCCACCTCTTAATGTCTCCTCCTGTATCTCTGGTTTTATAAACAGAAGATTCTTGTTTTCTAAATCAGATGACTGATATACATCTGCAACTGCATTTGAAATTTCTTTCAATGATGCGTTAATCTCATTCAATGAAATATATCCGTCATTAACGTTAATTGTAGTGAAAATAGTATCATAAGTAACATGTGTCTTTTGAACACCTGCATCGCAATATTTAAAGTTAAGACATGCTGACAAGTGCCACTCTGCATCTGACAATAACATAGGCTCACTATCTCTGGTTGGAGACTCTAACTCTTTAATGAAATTAGACAGATATTCATCCATATTTTCAATCTCATTAGGATTGAACGTTGATGTCTCTGTTCTTTTAACATCATCATTTGTTAGTTCATTATCTTTCTTGCATGATTGGAATGATACCAATACAATAGCTAAAGCTGCTATCACAGCCAAAGTAATTTTGTTCTTTCTCATGATTTTGTAAATTTTAATGGTTAATAAAAATGTTTATAAAAATCCCAACCTCTTGAAAAATTTCTTCAAGAGGCTAATGTTTTATGAATTTGTTCTTACACAGAAAAAAGATGTGTTTGTTCATATCTCTTAGTTTTTAATAGTTTTATCTCACAACTTGAAAAACGCCATAATACTGTGTACCATCGTCTAAGGTTATATCTATACGATAACGCCCAGACTCCTGTATTATAAAGATAGCACTATCGGGCAGATTGGGCATATAGTCTCTGTCTATACACACTCCTAAGGCGTTGCTTATGACTATGTGCGCCGAACCAATGTCTTCTCCAAAGTCAACCGTCAACACATATTTGTTCAAGTCAACACTGATAGATTGAGAACGGTAGTCAAGACCGTTATTGATAGCACTGCCTGTATTAACTATATCAACTTTATCAGCAACCTCTAATGAATACGCTTCAACAACAGTTACAAACTGAAATAATGCAATTAAAATAAGAATGATTTTTTTCATAATAAACACTTTTTACTTACAAATTTAAAGTCATACAACGTTATTTGTCAAGAAAAAAAATGTTACTTTTTGTGGGGGGGTGAAATCTAACTTAATAAGTTATGTATCAATAAATTATTTAAGATATTTCGATAACAGAAACATAAAAATATCATCATTTTTCTTTAATCCCATGATATTTTTTATCCTGTTTTTTCTTTCCCAAATCGTTTTTCGATTTCTGCCCAACAGATATATCATTTTGCTGTTATCAACATTCAGCAAGGTCAAACATATATAGTATAGATCAAACTTATTGAGTTTTGGGTATGTCTCGTGTAAAATATTTATAATATTATTTAGACTTAAATTTGCCGTCTCTAACAACAACGCAAGCTCATCATCTGTCAGTTCTTCTATATTAGGATGTTTCATGTTTATTATCTTATCTCCAATAGACGTTTTATGATAAATTTCAAAGACTGACGTTTTTTTAGATTTTTTATCGACGGCTATCTGTTTTTTAATCTCTTTAATGGTATTATCTCTATCATTTATCTGATTATGTAATTTATTGTTATGTCTTACATTACGACATATCAGAAATATCACAATAATTAATGCCGACAAAGAAACTGAAACAGCTATTTTTGTTATGTATTCACTACCTTTATCCTCATCTAGCTTACGAACTCTTTCAATATACTCATTATAAACGTTGTAAAGTTTAGACATATCATAATTTCTTACTATATCATCAGAATATAACTTCCAGAATATACTATCATAATACGCCTTCTTCTCATAATCATTTATAGAATCGTATATGGAATTTAAGGTTACAATAGACGCCATTAAAGTTTGTTTGTCACTACTTTCCATTGCTTGTTGATAAAAACATATAGCAGAATCGTATTCTTTATCTCTGTAATACATATCCCCCAATACAGTATAATACGAATATTTCGCGCTATAGTTGTCAAGTTTGTCAAGATTATTCTTTAAAAGCTTATAAGCATTCTTCTTATCACCCTTTTTGTAAAGTATTCTTGCAACACTTTTCTGTACATCTAATGTATTTATTGGATGAGATGTCTCATTTAAGGATTTTTCATAATAATACAAGGCTGAGTCTAAGCTGTCGGACATCATATAAGCGTCTCCCATCTCTTTATATAATATCGCTTTTAAAAGTGTATCATTTATTTTTTCTGTATATCTCAATGCTTTCTCATATTTCCGAGTCGATAGTTTTATATTATTCAATTTACTAAATAACCTACCAAGCCTATTACAAGTCAGAGTATTAAATTTCAACATCTCATAATCTAAATCTTCCTTCTTAAAATTTGTCTCCATCAGCTCCAAAGCTCTGAGATAATGCTCGCAAGCTCCTATAATGTCGTCTCTCTCCGTCAAGCCTACCGCATGATAATAGTGCGCCCTCGCACAGTTGTAAATTAGCAATCTGTCGTCTGTCTCATCAATCTCTAACTCAAAGAAGCCAACCGCGGCTTTCACTTCTTCAAAGTTATGCTGAGGAAGATAGCTCTTATACAAAGAGTCGGCAATGGAAACCTGTGAAAGGTGAAACTGATGCTCTGAGTCACCAAGACTCTGAGTCACCGAGTCACCAAGACTACATGTCAACAAGTTGGAGATTGATAATATGAAAAGTATTAATATTCTCATAACGGAGCAAAGATAGGGAAAATAAGTCAATAAGACAACGAGTCACCGAGTCAACAAGTAGAGACGCGTCAATGATACCTGCATAATAAATACACATTGACACGTCTCGCAAAACCAAAAGCCAAAAGCCAATGGCAAAAAAAGAGACGCCACTATGAAGCGACGTCTTTATCAGGTTTATCCTATAACAATATTGATAATCTTCTTTGGAACAACGATGACTTTCTTGATGCTCTTGCCTTCAGTCCATTTAGCGGCTTCTGGCGTAGCCACCACAATCTTCTCTATCTCGGCAGGACTTAAAGTTATTGGCAGTTCAAGGTCGAAGCGTTTCTTTCCGTTGATGGAGACTGGATATGTGAAGCTGTTCTCTACCACATAACTTTCGTTGAACTCAGGGAATTTTTGCATCACCACGCTGTCGTTATGTCCCATCTGATGCCAGAGCTCTTCTGCGAGATGTGGAGCGTAAGGCGAAATCATAACAGCCAACGGTTCAAGAATTTCACGTTTGTTACATTTTAAATCTGTCAGCTCATTAACACAAATCATGAAAGCCGAAACGACAGTGTTGAACGAGATTCTCTCGATGTCGTCTTCTTCTTTCTTGATGAGCTTGTGCAACGACTTCAACTCTTCTTTTGTAGCAGGCTCGTCGCTGAAAGAGAAGTCGTTGTTTTCGTCGGTATATAATCTCCAGAACTTACGAATGAAACGATAAACGCCCTCGATGCCTTGTGTGTCCCATGGCTTCGACTGCTCTAATGGTCCTAAGAACATCTCGTAAAGACGTAAGGTGTCGGCGCCATATTTCTCTACTAAGTCGTCAGGGTTCTGTACGTTAAACTTCGACTTCGACATCTTCTCAACTTCCCAGCCACATACGTAAATAGGGTTGCCTTCTTTATCCTGTTCAAAGACGAACTCGGCACCTTTGAGGTCGTCGCGCCATTGTTTAAATTCCTCAACGTCTAAAATATCGTTATGTACCATGCTGATATCGACGCGGATAGGGTCGGTGTAATATTCTCTTCCTTCTACGTTCTTTGAGACGAAGACATTAGAACCTTCAGTTATCTCTATATCTTTAAAAGGTATTTCCTTACCAGCAAAATAATCTTTGAATTTCTGTACGCTGACGCGATATACGAAACTCGTTCTGCCTTGTATCATACCTTGATTTATCATCTTTTGGAAAGGCTCATCTTTACATGTCACGCCAATGTCGAATAAGAACTTATTCCAGAAGCGGCTGTAGATAAGGTGACCTGTTCCGTGTTCTGCTCCGCCTATATATAAATCGACTTGTTGCCAATAGTCGTTAGCTTCTTTGCTGATGAACTCGTCATTATTTTGAGGGTCCATATAACGGAGATAATAACCGCTTGAACCAGCGAAGCCAGGCATGGTGTTAGTCTCTAAAGGATAGCCTTCTTCCGTAGTCCAGTTTTTGGCACGTGCCAATGGAGGCTCGCCGCTTTCTGTCGGCTTATAAGCGTCGATAGGAGGAAGCTCGAGAGGGAGTTTGCTTTCGTCTAAGGCGTAAGGCATACCGTCTTTATAATATATAGGGAAAGGCTCGCCCCAATAGCGCTGACGGCTGAAGATAGCGTCGCGGAGACGATAGTTAGTCTTGCCTTTGCCTATGCCCATCGCTTCTACTTTCTTTATCATAGTGGCGATGGCATCTTTCACTGTGAGGCCGTTGAGGAAGTCGGAGTTGACCATCACGCCTTCTTTAGCGTCGAACGACTCTTGCCATTGTGAAGCGTCAGAGATGTCGTCGGCAGTCTTTGCCACCACTTGTATTATAGGTAAATTGAAATGACGTGCGAAGGCGAAGTCGCGACTGTCGTGAGCTGGCACTGCCATGATAGCGCCGGTGCCGTAACCCATCAAGACATAATCTGCCACCCAGATAGGTATCTTAGCTCCTGTGAAAGGATTGACGCCGTAGGCTCCTGTGAACACGCCCGACACTTTCTTCACCTCTGCCATACGCTCGCGTTCGGAGCGGTTCTTAGCCCAAGTGACATATTCTTCCACAGCCTCGCGTTGTTCCTCGCTGACGATGCTGCTGATGATCTCATGTTCTGGTGCCAACACCATGAAGGTAGCACCGAACAAAGTATCGGCGCGAGTGGTGAAGACTTCGATGTCAATATCTTTGCCAGCGATGTCGAAATGCAATGAGGCACCCATCGACTTGCCTATCCAGTTACGTTGTACTTCTTTGATAGACTCGCTCCATTCTATTGTCTCTAATCCTTGAAGGAGACGCTCAGCGTAAGCTGTTATACGGAGCAGCCATTGTTTCATGGTCTTTCGTACTACAGGATGTCCGCCACGCACTGAGAGACCGTCGGCGACTTCGTCGTTGGCGAGTACCGTGCCGAGCTCAGGACACCAGTTGACCATAGTGTCGGCGAGATAGGCGAGACGATAGTTCATCAGGGTCTCTTGTTGTTCTCTCTCGCTCATGGCGTTCCATTGCTCAGCGGTAAAAGAAAGCACGTTGCCACAGGCAGCATCCAAGCCTTCTGTGCCTTGTGTCTCGAATCTCTTTACTAAGTCTGCAATAGGCTGAGCCTTCTTTGTCTTATTACAATAATATGAGTTGAAAAGCTGTATGAAAGTCCATTGAGTCCATTTGTAGTAGGCAGGGTCGCTGGTGCGCACCTCGCGGCTCCAGTCGTAGCAGAAACCTATTTTATCCATCTGCTCACGATAGCGATTGATATTCTTCTCTGTGGTGATGGCAGGGTGAGTACCTGTCTGGATAGCATATTGTTCTGCCGGAAGACCGTAAGCGTCGTAACCCATAGGGTGAAGCACGTTGAAGCCTTTGAGACGTTTGTAACGTGCATAGATGTCTGATGCTATATAACCGAGAGGGTGACCCACATGGAGACCTGCACCCGATGGATAAGGGAACATGTCTAAGATATAAAACTTCGGTTTGCTCTTGTCGATATCGACTTTATAGATGTTATTGTCGCGCCAATATTCTTGCCACTTTTTTTCTACTTCATTAAAATTGTAATCCATAAACGTTTATTTAGATAAGATGACAAAAATACGGAAATTTTTACAATGTACAATTAACAATTTACAATTAACAAACAGGGACGCCATAATATGACGTCCCTACAGTTTGCGATTATTAATTAATTATTTGTTACGTTTTCTCATTCCGTATGCCAATCCAAGACCGGCAAGGAGCAGCAATCCTGAGCCTACAGGCACTGCCGTATAGTCGATGGCGCCACCATGTTGTGAAGGCAAGATAGGCATGACGCCCCATTCACCATTAGACTCTTCTCTATATTCGGAATATGTCTGTGTAAAGAAAGCATCGTTTTGCGCAAAAGAGATGCTGCATCCAAACAACAATATCATTATCGATAAAAACAATTTCTTTTTCATAATATAACTATCTTTTGTATTCTTACTTGATTTTCATTTATGTTACGAACAAAATATGTAGCCTTGTTAAGATGACTTACGTTGATGACATTATTGTCGTTTTCAACATCGCTACTATAGACTATTCTACCCATCACATCGATGATTTGTATCGTACCCTCAGCATTGACATAGAGGTTATCTTCCGATTGATATACGAACTTGTCTGATGTGATATTATCATTATCGCGATTAAATCTTATGACGAAACGGTTAGGGTTCTCATCTGCTGTTGAAGTAAATCTATATTCACCTTCGGCGAGCATATCTACTGTCTCGTTTGTCATCTTATCGTAAAGATATACGTTGTCGAATCTACCTTCTGTCTCAATAGCGAGGCTATAACTACCCATTTCTTTTGCATCGAAATAGAGAGGAATCTCTGTCACATCCTCATCATAGCTACAGATACCATAACGATTTCCATTACGCAGCACGAAGACGTTAGCAGCATTCTCATTGATATTATCGAGTTTAGGGAAGCCTTCATTTTCTTCGCCATTGAAATGAAGCACCACGTTATCGCTACCTTCAACGCCAGATGCGACGACACTTATGTTATCGTAGCTTTCGTTATAAGCTCTTGTGCCATAAGTCAAAGAAGGACTTGTTCCATTTGTCATAACCATAAAGCCCTCGCCCACTTTAATGTCAGATGTAGCGTCGTATTTGTATGTGCCGTTTGTTGTCATTCTTGCGATACCGTTATAGACACCTGTTTTAGCGAAGTCGTTCCAATTGATATCGAATGAGAAAGGATTACCGAGCAGGTGGAAGTTACTCCAACGATTATCGGCATTGTATGTTAACGGGAAGTTGAAAGATGTCTCTGTTGGGATATAACCTTTTATGTTAGCTGTTGTCTCTTTCTCATAAGAAGCGAGGTAGCCTCTACCCTGTTGGAAACTTTCCTCAAAGTCGTGAGCAGCAGCTGTGATGGTGATGTTATCTATCATAAAGAATGACACTTTCGAAACACTTGCTGTATAATGATGTATTGCAACCCACACATCTTGTCCTGCATAAGCACTGAGATCTGCTGTATATGTATTAAAAGTATTATAAGTAGTCGGTGTTGTATATTCTGCTATTCGAGTAAAGGTATTACCATCTGTTGATACTGCGACACCTATGTTTTCTGCACTACCATCCCAAAGTGTACTACCCAATGTGACAGTTACTTTAGCTCCATCAACCACATGAACTTTCTCAGGTGCCACCAAGTAATTATTAACATTTGGAAGTAGGTAATATTTTTCACTTCCAGCATCATATCTTAAAGCACCACCAACAATGCCTTCATTGTAAAAATAATTAGAAGCAAAATCATATTTAGTATAAGTAGCACTTTCATCGCTATGGAAGAAGGTGTAACCATCGCCGTCACCATCTATTGTTGTCCAGCCATCGAAGCCTGTGTTGAAGTCATAAGTAAATTCTGTGAGGGCATTACCGCCATAGTCTTTATGGTTTTGCCATTGAAGGTCTTCAGTGTCGTCGCCGTCATATTTAAACAAGTCGTAGTCGCCTGTAGAAGGGACAAAGTTTGCTATATCGGCATTCTTAAGAGGAGAAGCGATAAACTGCCAGCCTTTGTCGTGGTCTGTTGCCCACGTATCAGGATTAGATATAGATTTCTTGAATGTAGCAGCTACATCTTCATTATTTACAAACACCTGTGCACCTTCTTCTATGATGAGAGCTTCATATTTAGTGTTGGTAGCTTCCACATTAACCGTGAGAGAACCGCCATCTTGTATTGTCAAAGTACCGCTGCTCTTTATTTCGAGATTTGCTACCTCAGCATCTATTTCATTACCGATGACAGCATTACCTTTTATAGCAACATTCTGAGTAGAGAAGTCAGGTAATGAAGTTAATGTATTACCATCAAGGCCCTCCCAATTAGAAGGAGTGTTCCATGAGCCTTCACCAACGAAGACATAAGCGTCGGCAACATAATTCGCAGGATTAGGTTCAAAACCTAAGATAATGAAATTCATTTCGCTGTAAACGCCAGAACCGCTACCGATACCACCTGTTCCAGGATTGAGAAGACCTATTTCAAAATATCCGTCACAATAGCCACCCCAGCCCCAGTTGAAGTGGAAGTTATCACTCGCATTGTAACCATCACATACAAAAGCATGACCAGCGTCATTAGTGTCAGAACCAGAATAATATACAGGACGCTCATTATTTAACTCCTCTTTAATTGACGTTACCCAGTCCTCATCTGTAAAACCATCTATAGGATGTAAATACCCTTCTTTATCATGATAACAATATCCACCATTATAATTAATCACATTAGTGATTTCTGGATTATAATCAAAATATGTCTTTAATGCATCATGTACACAATTTGAGTATGCGCCACTACCACCAACAGAAGACACATTATAATTCATATCAACAGATACACCCACGTGATACATCAGAGTTGCAACAGCATCTGCTTCTTCAGGGGTATATGAATTATAAGTGTCTTTCATATTAGCCCAATCGTATGTTGTATTTGCGAAATTAACATTATGAGTGCTGCTAATTGCAGTGGACGTATATGAATGTGAACCTGTACCTGTCTTGGGCCATTCCCAATAATTCATAATCTGTGCCATTGCTGTTGCCACACAACCTGTAACAGTACGCTCACTACCATAGGTAGGACACATATTATTAAAAGGTGCTCCTTGATTCCATTTTGTTGTGAGAAGAGGTTCAACAGTTGCACGGCTTTTAGGAGCTAATGAATTTCCAGCAAGAAGAGTCTTCCACTCGTTTTCAATCTCTTCTGTAGCTTTTATATCATTATCAACAACATATTGAATCTCGTTATTAACTTTTCCGAGCCAATAGTTAACGTTTGTCATATTTTCGTTTAGCACGAAAGGATTAGAATCAGAGTAACCGATGATAGGCTTCACTCTGTCGTCGGCAGCAACAATAACGAAGCTATTCTCGCTGCTAAAGATGTAAAAGTTACTGTAACTTCTCGTTGCCATAACATCAAATTTTGCATCTTTGACGATAGTATTGGCAACCTTCAAGGCTGTATTCTCATCAACGCGCTCCGCATAAAGATGCACTGACAGAAATACCAATGATACAATCAGTAAAAGTTTTTTCATATTTATAAAATTGTTAAAGTAAAATTCATAATTATTTTATGTATTTTCTTTTAGATGTGTTAGTTAAAAAATTTAAATCTGGCAAATGTAAAAAAAAATCAAATTGTCTCCACGTCAATATCTTAAAAAAATATTAACAATATCTGAGATGGTTATATCGTAGTGTAAAGATGTAAAAAATCACAATGAAATGTTATCACATCATAAAAAAAGAGACGCCACATAGTGACGTCTCTACGGGGGAAATTTATTGTTTTACAATTTTTTTCAATATCTCACCGCTGTCAAATTTTATCTTAACGAAATATATTCCATTATCAAAATTAGAAAGGTCAATTGTTAACTGTTCATTGTAAATTGCAGATTGTTCATTATAGAGCATCGTACCTGTGATGTTGTAAACACTCACTTCTTTAATATCATCATCCACCTCCAAATAGAGATTGTCATTCACGGGATTAGGATATACATGGAGTGACGAAGCCATGACGGTCTCCATTCCTATCACCTCGTTCACAGCGTTAACAGCAGCCAACGCATCGACGCAGCCAGAGCCTGTGTAGTTACTTTTATTATCCGACAGTTTCACTGCTGTTGTTTCTAATATTCTACATATGTCGGCTGGTGTGAGTTCAGGGTTTTTCTCCAACATAAGAGCTATGACACCTGCCACACAAGGAGCGGCTTGAGAGGTACCTTCCATAGTGACATAACCATTGTTGTTTTTAGGGTTGCACGACACTATTCCCACGCCAGGAGCACATAGGTCAGGTCTGATGAGACCCATCTCCGGGTTGTAAGGATAGTCACCATATTGAGTATCTTGCCATGTGAAAGGTCCATATGATGAGAAAGGAGGTCTTTCGTTGCTATAGTCGATGGCTCCCACTGCTATACAGCATGAGGTACCTCCTGCGTTAGTTTCTTGGTCGGGATGTATCCATGGTGGAGGGCAGCCGCCTGGCACTCTCACGTTGTTAGGCACAGGGAAAGAGATCTGCAGTTGACCGTCGTTACCCACTGCCACGGCAGCCGACACACCTGCTTCCATAGTATTCTCACAGGCTTCACGAAGCATCTCACGCGACGACGTTGACGAGAAAGGAATACCTAATGACATATTCAAAACATCGGCACCATGTTCAAGGGCGAACTCCATGCCAGCCACTATTGTGCCAGCGCCACCGCTACCAGCGTTATCAACTACTTTAACAATCATCAACTTCGCATCGGGAGCGATACCTGTCTGTGTACCAGATGCGCCAGTGCCACCTATAATACCAGCACAGTGTGTTCCATGTTCAAAGCCATCATTAACTTCATGGTTGTTGTCGAATGTATTATATCCATGATTAGGATATTCTTCTCCTCCATCCCATAAATTATCCTTAAGGTCGGCATGTTCGGTATTAGCTCCAGTATCCAGCACTGCCACCACGACACCTTTTCCAGTGTAGCCTAAGTTCCATACGTCATCAGCGTTGACATGTGTGATATTCTGAGTCTTACCTCTCTCCAACTCAGCAGGCTCACTCGTCTCATTCCAGAACAGATTCTGAGGCTCATCATAAGTTATCGCTGCCACATCAGGATGTGACGACAACTGATATATAACTTCTTTTGTCGTCACACAACTTATAGCATTTACCAACCAATGGCAACGTATCTCTGCTGCACTATTGTTTCTCTCTTCAGCTTTCAGTAGCGACAACACATCACGTTGGCTCTTCTCGGAATATTTCTTAAGCTCTTCTACGGTCGTTGCTTGTCTTTCTTTTCTATTGGCAGCGTTTCTTGTCTGAGCCTTCAGATCATCTGAGTCCATTTGAGATTTTAAGATGATATTGACACTTATCTTGACATTATCATCACTCTGTGTCAACACATTTTGCAGTCTGTCATCAATTACGTTAGTTTGTCCGAAAGCATCACCTACGAGCATACAAACCAATAAGAATGTAAATAATCGTTTCATAGTACAACAGTTTTGTCATTTATACCTCGCAAATATAAACAATTTTCATGAAGGAATATATTGACATAAAAATTTAGTTCATTTTCCCCAGTTCTCTCTATCGAGGCTTCTGTATAATGCGTAACAATTCAACGGCTGATATTTTCATCTTAGAAAATGCAAAAAGTTTTTTTCCTAAATCTTTCAATGATACGATGTTTTGCCATCTTTATTAAGTTCGATGCAAACACATAGGAGTCGAATATCTGACCTTCACAGAATACGCCTTCAATTGGAGGTAATGCCGTACGAACAAAAAAATCTATTTTATTTTCATTAACACTTATACGTTTATCATGTTCTGCGAGTTTTCTTTCAAGAAAAGATTCACATCCCAAGAACCTGTTATTCATAACATAACCCTTCAACAGATATTCTTTCAAGACTTTGTTAGCCCATATTCTGAATTGAGTACCTTTATTTGACTTAATACGGTATCCCACTGAGATTATCACATCTAAGCTATAAATCTTTACTGGTTTATCAGAATTGGCAATGTGCATAAAATGCACATTACTTCCAGCATCTAGTTCTTTCTCCTTAAAAATATTGTTAATATGTTTTGTAATAACAGATCTATCACGTTCAAAAAGACATGACAGTTGTGATTGTGTCAACCAAACTGTTTCATCTTTTATTACAACATCTAACCTGATAACATCATCAGGTTCGTACACTATTATTTCGTTCTGGTTCTTCATCATCATTTTCCCCAGTTCTCTCTATCTAGGCTTCTGTATTGTATTGCTTCAGCAAGATGTTCTGGTTTTATATCGGGAGAATCAGCGAGATCTGCTATTGTCCTTGCCACCTTTCTTATCCTATCGTATGCACGTGCCGATAGCGACAATCTATCCATTGCCGATTTCAGTAGTTTAGAGCATTCATCATCGAGGGCACAATATTTCTCTATCTGTTTGGCTGTCATCTGAGCGTTAGAGTGTATCTCTGGCAGATCGGCAAATCTCTCAGTCTGTATCTTGCGTGCCAACGACACTCTATCTCTCACCATTTTACTATTCTCTCCAATCTCTTTCTTTGACAGCTCTTCAAAAGGCACAGGTGTCACCTCTATATGAAGGTCTATTCTATCGAGTAGAGGTCCTGATATTCTGTTTAGATATTTTTCCACAGTACCAGGTTGACATGTACACTCTTGAGTTGGGTGGTTGTAGTATCCGCATGGACATGGATTCATTGCAGCCACGAGCATAAAGTTAGCAGGAAACTCCGTAGTCTGTTTCGCTCTCGCTATTGTCACCACTCTATCTTCCATCGGTTGTCTAAGTACTTCGAGGACATTACGTTTAAACTCTGGCAGTTCGTCGAGGAAGAGCACTCCATTATGAGCCAAAGAGATCTCTCCTGGCTGTGGATATGCTCCGCCACCGACAAGACCTACATATGAAGTAGTATGATGAGGACTTCTGAAAGGGCGCATCTTGAGAAGAGAAGTTCCATTGTTCAACAGCCCTACCACGGAATGTATCTTCGTTGTCTCAAGAGCTTCTCTCAATGTCATGGGAGGCATTATAGTAGGAAGCCGTTTCGCCAACATCGTCTTTCCACTACCAGGGCTACCAATAAGTATCACGTTGTGGGAGCCTGCCGCCGAGACCTCTAACGCTCTTTTAATATTCTCTTGTCCTCTGACGTCAGAGAAGTCAAGAGCATAATCATCGTCGTAGCCACTATCATATTTCGGTGTCTCAACACGACATAAGGAATCTGAGCCATTCAAAAAAGAAATCACATCCATGATATTATCAGCGCCATATACCTCGAGATCTTCAACCACCGCAGCCTCCTTAGCATTCGACATCGGTAGTATCAATCCTCTAAAACCATCTTGCAAGGCTCTTATCGCGATGGGCAGCACTCCTTTTATGGGATTGAGACTTCCGTCTAACGACAACTCTCCCATTATGACATAATGTTCTAACAATGCACTACTCATCTGCTCGGAGGCAGCGAGGATAGCTATGGCAATGGGAAGATCGTAAGAAGAGCCCTCCTTTCTAATATCAGCAGGAGCCATGTTGATGGTCACTTTCTTCTTCGGATATTTCAACCCATTATTTATCAGAGCCGATTCAATGCGCTGCTGACTCTCTTTCACTGCACTATCAGGAAGACCTACCATAAAAAATTGAACTCCCCTGTCAATATTTACTTCTATGGTAATAGTAAATGCTTCAATGCCATTCAAAGCACTTCCAAAGGTTTTTACTAACATAATATTTTGGTTTTTTTAAAGTCAATAAGTAGAGACGTATCAATGACACCTGCAACATAAATTAACATTGATGCGTCTCAATAAGTCAATAAGTTAATAAGTCAATGATAATTTCTAACTCTTTGGTTTATATTGAGAGTGTTGAAATATCTGTTGAACGTCATTATCTCTAAGCATCTCTTGCATCGTCACATCATTATTTGTCATGTAAGAACGTATTATCTGCAGTCCGACAAATTCTCCTAATCGTGCAGGCGCTTCTTGAGAATAAGCCTGAGTAAAGGGACCATCACCGAAGTATGTTCTAAATAGTTCCGCATTTTTTGCATACAACATATCGTTTCCTACAAGAGAAGCCCACACATCGCCTTCATGTTGCTTCACCCAATTCATCTGTTTCTCAGAATAACCCAACAAGACAGAGTCAGGCAGAGAAGGATTCATCGCCTCTATAAAATAGAGTCTCTTTCCCGACTTAATCATCTCTGTCAAGACATCGCCTTGTGGCTGCGGTCTTTCTATGTAACCTAAATATATCGACTCTGCCAAGTCGCGAGTGATATAAGAAGGATTACATCTCAAAGAACGAAAACGAGGCATTCCTACATAATCATAAATACCATCCTCATTACTTAGATAAAAATCCAATGCTATTACTACACCTCGCTCATCAATCATCACTGAAGGGACATTATAATCTATTCCCGATATATATAAGTATGTCGGCGGAATAACAATATCTGGATAATAATAATTAAGATGTTGATATACCGACTTTATATCATTATTTAAAACATCAGTATCTCTATACTTCTCTTCCGTCATCTCATTGACACGCAGACAAAAGGTATCAGTAGCAAAATCTTTAAGATAACGTATCGCATTTTCATCATCTAAATCTCCACCTAGAAATACAAGAAAATCATCTTTTATAGATTTCAAGCCATTGGCAAAGTCGGCAGTATCTATAGAAAATAAGGCTTCATTATAACTTCTAACTTCAAGACTCTGAGGCTCAAGACTCTCATAATCAACATACAATTTATCTTTATAAGAATTTGTTTCTTGGCAAGACACCAACAAAACCGCTACAAACATCAATATGGCTACTATTCTCTTCATATTTTATTTCAGATTTTACATTGCAAAGATACAACGAAAAAAGACGATTTTTTCATTTTTAACATTTATTAAGATTTTTAGTGGGTATAATTAATTATCATGCTTAAAAGACGCGATGAAATCATCTCTAAATCCTAATTAAAATAAGGTATTCTCTTGAGACGAAGAATCTTTGTCATCTTCAAAATAAATGTCAACCACCGAGTCGCGTTCTATGCCAAGTAAGGATGATGCTTTTCCATGATTCATTGCAATCTCTAAATAACCGTGAGTACCGAAGAGTGCTACAATATCAGCCATGTCAACATCTTGATAACCACTACTTATCTCTTCTATCTCATAGTTACCGTGACACAATTTTATAGAGAATTTTCTACCAGCCCTAACCTTTTCAAACAACTCTTTTGTGACATTAGTAACCACATTTTCATAAGCATCGATGAAGATTACGATACCTCTTATCCAATTGCCATATACCGCAGGTTTGAAGTCGAACTTCTCTTTCAGTTCATATGGTTTGCCAATATCAGACAAAGGTTGTCCTTTTGCTATCATAGCCGCCACTTTCACAAAGCGATCACGTGTGCTAAATGTAAAGAAATCAGTATCTTGTACCACATCTATCATTACAGCCTCATAAGGGTCTTCATCTATCACCAAAGAAAACACATCATTATCTGTTCCTATAAAATAATGACCGTTGACTTTCAATGCAATATGTGGATTCTCAATAGATTCCTCTGTCTCCACAGCCAAGATATGTATTGTTCCTTCTGGAAAATTCCTATAACAATTTTTAACAATAAAAGCTGCCGAGCGTAAGTCGAAAGGCTCCAAGTTATGGGTTATATCAACAACATTAACATCAGGCAATGCCGAATATATAGCACCCTTTACTGCTGGGACGTAATAATCAGAAAGTCCCCAATCGCTCGTTAATGTTATGATAGCCACTACTATAAAAATAAAATGTTATTAATTATTAAGATTTGTATGTAAGTTGCAAATATACGTTTTTAAAAAGAGCAATAAAAGATAAAAATAAAATTTTTATGAACATTTTTACAATTCTTATTCTGTTTACTCTTATCTTTGTAGATATTTTTATTTTCATCATAAAATCATGTCAGAGCAAATTGTCCAAATAGAAAATATAAATCCGAGCGACCTCTATGGTGCTAACGACCAACATCTTACGATGATAAAGTCGTTATTCCCCAAGATTAAGATTATTGCTCGCGGCGATTTTATAAAAGTAATAGGGAAAGATGAAGATGTTGAATATTTTATCAACCGTCTCAATCTGTTGACTTTACATCTCGAACGTTATGGTAACATTAGTTCTAAAGTCATTGAAGATATAATGTTATGCGCAGGAGAGACTGATTTCATAAAAAGCCTCAACGACAGTGATGTCTTGGTTTATGGTCGTAATGGGTTACAAATCAAAGCCATGACAGCCAATCAGAAGTTAATGGTAAAGGCATCAGAAAATAAGGACATGGTTTTTGCCATCGGTCCTGCAGGAACAGGAAAGACATACACCGCTGTTGCCTTAGCCGTGAGAGCTCTGAAAAACAAAGAGGTACGTCGTATAATCTTGACGCGTCCTGCCGTTGAAGCAGGCGAGAATCTCGGTTTCCTACCAGGAGATTTAAAAGAGAAGTTAGATCCATATCTTCAACCTCTATATGATGCTTTGCGCGATATGTTGCCTCAAGCTAAACTTCAGGCTTATATGGAAGACGGCACTATAGAGATAGCTCCATTAGCCTTTATGAGAGGCCGCACATTAGACCACGCCTTCGTGATACTTGATGAAGCTCAGAACGCTACTCAGTCACAGCTTAAGATGTTCCTTACTCGCATGGGACGCTCCGCTAAATTCATCATTACGGGTGACATAACACAGATCGACCTCCCTAAAAATCAACCTTCAGGATTGCCTCAAGCAACAGAAGTGTTAAAAGATGTTAACGGAATAGAGTTTATCTTCCTTAACGAAAAAGATGTCGTTCGTCATAAACTCGTCACTGATATAGTGAATGCTTATAAGAAATATTATGCTAACGCTGACTCTGACAATGACAATAACAATGACAATGACAATGACTGACAATGACAATGACGCAGATAAAACATTAACTTAAAAAATACATAAAATGAATGCTTTAACAAAAACAGACTTTAACTTCAAAGGACAGACAAAAGTTTATCATGGCAAAGTTCGTGATGTATATTTCATTGATAACAAATATCTTGTAATGGTCGCTTCCGACCGTATCTCTGCTTTCGACGTCATTCTTCCCGAAGGTATTCCTTACAAAGGACAGGTCTTAAATCAAATCGCTGCTTTGTTTTTAGATGAGACAAAAGACATCGTTCCTAACTGGAAAATAGCCACTCCAGACCCGATGGTGACAGTCGGACGTCTCTGCAAACCTTTCCCTGTAGAGATGATTATCCGCGGCTATCTCACAGGAAGTTCCTGGCGCACATACAAAAGCGGCAAACGCGAGATATGCGGCGTGCCAATCCCTGACGGCATGAAAGAACATCAACGTTTCGAAAAACCTATCATCACTCCTACCACAAAAGCCGACGAAGGTCACGATGAAGACATCTCTCGTGAAGAGATTATCCGTCAAGGTCTTATCAGCGAAGAAGACTACAAACAGATTGAAGAAATCACATATAAACTCTTCCAACGCGGAAGCGAGATAGCTGCTAAACACGGACTTATCCTCGTTGATACAAAATACGAATTCGGTAAGATCGGCGACCAAATATATCTCATGGACGAGATTCATACTCCTGACTCATCACGTTATTTCATCGCTGATCAATATGAAGAATGCTTCGAGAAAGGTCTTCCTGTAAAACAACTCTCTAAAGAGTTTGTTCGCGAATGGTTGATGGCTAACGGATTCCAAGGACAAGAAGGACAACAAGTTCCAGAGATGACTCCAGAGATAGTAAATAGCATCTCCGAACGTTATATCGAGCTTTACGAAAAAGTTACAGGCAAGAAATTCGAGAAAGCCGACGAGTCTGACGACATCTTAAAACGCATCGAAAAGAATATCGCCGACTGTCTTGAAAGTCTTAAGTAAAACACTTAGATATTAAGTCACTGAGTCACTGAGTTGCTAAGTATCTTAGAGACTTGGTTACTTGGTGACTTTAATAATTCATTATCTCCCTCAATTCATTAGCTTCATTGATTTTTCCACTCATCGAATATGTCTCAATAATAGTGTTAAACAACTTCCTCACAATAAGAGTATTATTCGTTGGTTCAAAGTATTTCAGTTCAGGACGTATATTCAATTCATTCAGATAGTTACGAATATCTTTTCTCATCAATGGCGTCCCATTATTAAAAGGATTTATATAAAAAAGCACATCTTCAAGTTGCGGCATTGTCTCCACTTTCTTCGTATATGCCAAGATAAAATGATATGGAAGGCATATCCCATAAACAGGCAAGCCGAGACGTTGAGCTACAATAATATACAGAAGACCCAAAGACAATGGATTGCCAATTCTCGTCTCAAAAAGAGTATTGATATAATAATAATCTGGATTTGTGATGGATACTTTATCGCCCTTAAATCCATTTACACCATATATAATATGATTCAGCACTTTAACCTTCTCCAAAGGCGTGAGGTCATCTGTAAGCTCACGTTCTGCCTGTTCTATCATCATCACAATCTGAAACCCTATCATATCCCAATTAGCATGAGGAAAACGATGACGCGCCAAGATGAAATATGGCTCCAACAGGTCATATTGTCGGCTACTATTCCATTGGCGCAGCTTCTTCACAACATCATTATGTTCAATGACATATATCAATGACTCTATTCTTTCTTGCTGACAAATATCGTTGGATGTCGATATTTTTTTCTTCAACAGAGGCAATGCGTCGGTGCCATAGGAAACAATAGCATCGGCTATATATTTATACAGATTAATATCCGTTTCATCTGTCAATAAGATGAGAGCGTCGAGAGTTTTTGTTGTTTTCATGGCTTTGTTGTTTTAAACAAAAAACAAAAAATCATGAATAAAGTTTTAACAAAAAAGCCAACAGCCAATAGCTAAGAGTTAACAGCCTTTATAAAAATTCATGTCAATCATATATTTATATGATCTCTCAGGCATAAAATGACGAATATCTTTTCCTTCGGCTACAGCCTTTCTTATGAATGTAGAAGAAATCCCAATCTCAGGAGCGTCAATAATTTGTACCGATTTATGATTTAACATATCACCGCCATCATAACCTTTTCTGGGATAGACGAGAAGTTTATAATTATCGAGGATGACCTGATAATTTTTCCATTTGTGAAAATTTATTAGGTTATCTGTACCACAGATGAGATAGAAATCTGTATTGGGGTAACGTTCCGACAGACGCACAAGAGTATCGATAGTATAAGATGGTTTCGGCATATAAAACTCAATATCGCAGACCTCAAAACGTTCATCGTTTTTCACAGCAAGCTCCAACATATCGCGACGATGATGATCATCGAGCAGCGACTTCTTGTCTTTGAAAGGATTATGAGGACTTACGACAAACCATACAGAATCTAAATCGGTATATTCTACTATGTAATTAGCGAGCATCAGGTGTCCGTTATGAACGGGGTTAAAAGAGCCGAAGAACAGACCGATTTTATTTTTATACATTATTATAATATGTTAAAAAGTTGTTCTTTGATTTTCTCGAGTTCATCTTTCATTTTCACGACAAGGCGTTGTATATCAGCATCGTTAGCTTTAGAGCCGAGAGTGTTTATCTCACGACCCATTTCCTGTGCGATGAAACCAAGTTTCTTGCCAGCGCCTTCTTCGTCGATGGTCTCTTCGTAATACGAACAATGTTTCTCCAAACGCACCTTCTCTTCTGTGATGTCTAATTTCTCAAGATAAAATATCAACTCTTGTTCAAAACGATTCTCGTCATATTTACCGGAAGATGTCAATTCTGTGAGATTCTTTATCAATCTATTTTTAATATTCTCATGACGATTGTTCTCATATGGAGTCACTTCGTGGAGATACTGCATGATGAGATCTTTTCTTTTAAGCAAATCTTTTTTAAGCACTTCGCCTTCTTGTCTGCGGAAGTCATCTGTCATATCAAGAGCCGATTGCAAAGTCTCTTTAACTTTTTCGAAGAAAGTCTCATCATATTGTTGTTCTGGAGCTACGAAGATGCCAGGCATTTTAAATAGAAGCATCGCTAAATCAGCAGATTGCGGAATATTATATTCTTCAGAGATCTCTTTCACTTGTTTAAGATAAGAAGCTATTACCTCTTTCTCGATATGAGTATTTTGCTCGACATTGGTGTCGGTGATAGTAATCATAACATCGATTTTACCTCTTTGCAAAGTAGCATTCACCATGTTACGATATTCCAATTCTTGCGAACGAATCTCCTGAGGAAGTTTTACAGACAAATCTAATTGTTTGGAGTTCAGGGTTTTTACTTCAACAACGATTTTTTTAGTAAGATATATTTGCTCGGCTTTTCCGTAGCCTGTCATTGATTTAATCATGGTATTGAATTTTGTCACAAAGATAATCCAAAATTCTTTTTTTTCTCCAAAAAAAATCCTATCTTTGTGAGTACCTTTTTTTCAGAATCTAAGAATCTGAAAAACTGAGAGTCTGAGAAGGTGAAAATAAATAATAATTAACTAAGTATAAACACTTTAAATTAATAACATTATGTCAGAAAAAATGACCTCACAATTAGCTATGGAGTTGGAAGCCAAATATGGTGCTCACAACTATCATCCACTTCCTGTAGTTTTGGCAAAAGGTAAAGGCGCAAAAGTATGGGACGTTGAAGGAAAAGAATATTACGATTTCCTATCAGCTTATTCCGCTGTAAATCAAGGACATTGCCATCCTGCAATCATCAAGGCTTTATGCGATCAAGCTCAAAACCTGACATTGAGTTCTCGTGCTTTCTATAACGACAGCCTCGGTGTCTGGGAAAAATATATCACAGAATATTTCGGTTACGACAAGGTTCTTCCAATGAACACAGGTGCCGAAGCTGACGAAACAGCTCTTAAATTGGCACGCCGCTGGGGAACAGTGTGCAAAGGTATTCCTAACGACGAAGTCACAATAGTTTGCTGCGAAGGCAACTTCCACGGTCGTACCATCACCATCATCACCATGTCGAACGACCCTGATTCATACGCAAACTACGGTCCTCTCACTCCTGGTTTCATCCGTATTCCTTACAACGATCCAGATGCTTTGGAAGCTGTCTTGGCAGAACACGGTCACAAAATCGCCGGTTTCTTGTTAGAGCCTATTCAAGGTGAAGCTGGCGTTTATGTCCCAGATGAAGGTTATCTTAAGAAATGCTACGACATCTGTAAGAAATACAATGTCTTGTTCATGGCCGACGAAGTACAAAGCGGTATCGCACGTACAGGTAAGATGTTAGCTTGCGACCACGAAAACGTACGTCCAGACATATTAATATTAGGCAAGGCATTGAGCGGCGGCGTTGTTCCTGTATCAGCAGTCTTGGCTGACGACTATATCATGATGAACATCAAACCAGGCGAACACGGCTCAACATTCGGTGGCAACCCAATAGCTGCTAAGGTAAGTATGGCGGCTCTTCAAGTCATAAAAGACGAAAACCTCATGGAGAAAGCTGAATATCTCGGCAACATCTTCCGTGAAGAGATGAGAAAAATCGACAGCCCAATGATTGAGTTGGTTCGCGGTAAAGGTCTGCTCAACGCTGTCATCATCAAGCCTAAAGACGGTAAAGAAGCTTGGGACGTTTGTATGAAGATGAAAGAAAACGGCGTCTTGGCAAAACCAACACACCAACATATCA
>SUWU01000036.1 GCA_015061295.1 Lentimicrobiaceae bacterium | reverse complement strand
TCGTGGGGTAAGGGGATGGTGGCTACATATTGATGTTGTGCTGTTGCTTTTTACTGAAAGCTGCTACTAACGACTCATAAATCTACCCTTAATCGTGTATTGGATGATAGTTGCGGATTTTAGGTTTTACAAAAATACGAAAAATTATGATACAAAAATGCCCATTTTTAGCATATATTTGCAACTTGTAGTGATGTATTGGATACATCATTAGATGAACAAAAAATTATGTCAATGAGTTTAAAAAAAGAAAACACAAAATTCAAATTTTTATTAAGGATACTATCCACAACATTCATATTAATCTCATTATTTTTTGTCACCATATATGTCTTTGTACCATCATTTAGGTTTGAAGAACCAAAGTCATTTTCTGGAAGATTTATTCACAATCCTTATCAAAAATTAACAAATCACGATTGGGAATACATTGATTTCAGAGATTCATTAATGAATTTTAACATTTTATCTTACGAATATGGCTATGGATTATCGCAGGCACGTTATCTGTGTGTAGATTATAAATCAAAAAGGAAAATCGATTACCCCTTCTTTCAAAATATTCATTTTAAGCAACATAACATCAATTCTCTTAATAAAGAATCCTCATTAGTTATTCCGACAAATCTTAGCGATGGATTTAAGTTAAGAGAAATCAAGCATTTAGACAATTACAGATTGATGGAAGTTTTATCATCATACGGGAATTTTACAGAATATTGGGACACTGCACTTTCTTCAGGACATCGAGTCAATATCGTTGCTACTTCAAATCTTAATAAATTTAAACACTCAATCGCGATCAATACCGATTACAAAGATAAGGATAAGATTATAAAATCATTAAGGGACGGTGATTTTTATGCCATTTCATACAAAGACGACAACAACTTACCAGAGTTAAAAGATTTAAAAATCATTAACGATTCTATTTTTATAAATCTATCGGAAGAAGCCAAAGAGATTCGTTTCATTGGACAGAATGGCACTATCAAGAAATCTTTACACAATGTAAATCAAGGAGTTTACATTTTTAACAAAGAAGACTCATACATTAGAATAGAGGCATCATTTGATGACGAGAGCGTAATGTATTTTAATCCTATAATTCGTCATCAATTCCAATATTTCTTTGATCCTATTTTATCAGAAGTCATGACCGAGAAAACTTGGTTAATGAGAATTATTTATGTTTGTGTTATAATATTTCTCACAAAATATTTGTTAACTAATAAAAAGGAAAAAGTCGATGAAAATTAAAGAGAATGAAATAAACAAATATTTAATTATACTATTATCTGTAAGTGCCATAATAAGAGGATTTTTAGCCAGTATTATTGAATTAGGCAACGATGAAGTTTATTATTGGACTTACGCATTATATCCTGATTGGAGTCATTTCGATCATCCTCCTATGGTAGGTTGGTTTATACAATTATTCAGTTGTAATCTATTGTTTTCTAGCGAGTTTTTCTTAAGACTATCATCTGTCATATCAATGACTATCAATACATATCTTATATTTCTGATAGGCAAACAGGTTAAAAATGCGCAGACGGGATTCTATGCAGCCATGCTTTACACAGCATCTGTCTATGCTTTCGTGATAACAGGAATTTTCATTTTACCCGACACGCCTCTAAGCATCTTCAGTTTACTCGCCATATTACAATTCATTAAATACTTTCAAGATAACAAAAACAAACACTTATTGTTAGCTGGACTACTTACAGGATTAGCAATGTTGTCGAAATATTCAGGAGTTTTCATATGGGTTGGCGTTGGTTTATACGTGATATTTTATTCTAGAAAAGAATTTAAGAATCCATTCATGTATTTATCTATCTTTATATCAGCCATTTGCATATTACCAATTCTGATATGGAACATCAACAACGAATTTATAAGTTTCACTTTTCATAGCGACAGAGTTGGTGTTACAGGGAAATTACATTTAGAATATTTCCTAACAGAATTAATCGGTGAAATCATTTACAACAATCCCATAAATTACATATTGATAATCATTGCATTAGTTGCATTATTCAAAGAAAAAGACTACATATCAGAGACACCTAAGCGATTAATCTTATGCCTAAGCCTACCTTTGATAATAACATTCTGGTTTTTCTCTTTAACAAAAGAAATATTACCACATTGGACATCGCCTTCTTTTATTTTACTATTGATATTTGTCGCCTCACAATTATCTGACAAACACAAGGTTAAGGACAACTATTTAATTATTCCAAAATCAATAACAATTTCAATATCATTATTACTCATAACATTATTTATAGGAGTTATAGAGATTCAGACGGGTTTCATCCCGTTGAGATTTACCGAAAAATCGAAGACCATACAAAGATACGGGGAAGGAGACTTCACCCTTGACATGTACGGAAGAAAGCAAATCAAAAATGAGTTTCAACAAGTTAGAGAAAATACGATCAAAGAAGGAACAATGAAAGAAAATGACGGCATGATTGCACTAAAGTGGTTTCCATTAGCAAATTTCGACTATTACGTTGCATCACCATTAGGCATCAACATGTACGGATTCAGCACTCCAGCCAACATTCACAAATACGCATGGATCAATAAAGAAAGGGGCGACTTAAAGATTGGAGATGATTATTGGTTTTTAACAGAAAGCTCTGATTATTACGAGCCTAACAGATATTTAAAGCCATATTTTGAAGAGATAAACCCAATAGACACAATAACTATTGAACGATGTGGCAAACCTTCCAAATATGTATTCATATATACCTTGAAAAATTTAAAAAAGGTACCAATAACATGGTTTGAAGAAAATGACAGTAAAAATGTTAAATAACATTAACATAAAAAACATTATCATCTGTTGATAAGTTAAAATATGTTAAAATCGCGAAAATAATCCTCATTTTACTTGACAATGCCGATTTCGATTTATTATTTTTGCAGAACAAAATTTATGAACCGAAATCATGAAAGAGGAATTTATATATTATCTGTGGGAGAATCGATTGCTATCGCTTGACTTAGAGACAACTGACGGCGAGGAAATCAAAATTATTTCTGTTGGCAATCGCAACTATAATTCAGGTGCAGATTTTGTCAATGCAAGGATCAAGATAGGAGGAGCATTGTGGGCGGGACAAGTAGAAATTCACAGTCGAGCATCCGATTGGTTCAAGCACAATCATCATCTTGATAACAACTATAATAATGTAATACTGCATGTTGTATATGAATACGACACCAACAATCTGAATATTCCCACTCTCATAATAAAAGATAAATTTGACACTTCATTATTTCATAATTATAATCGGTTTTTAAGTTCAAGGAATTGGATTCCTTGTGGGGATTTGATTGGCGGGGTTCAAGATTTTACTATCATATCATGGCTTGATAGAATGCTTGTCGAGCATCTTGAGAATGAGTGTAAAGATTTGGACAATAAGTTAAGAAGCAACCATTACGATTGGGAGCAGACTTTTTATCAGAGACTTATGAGATATTTTGGTTTAAAAGTCAACAACGAGTCTTTTGAGTACCTATCGAGGATATTACCATTAAATCTTCTTTTAAGACATCGTGACAACAAACTTTACATTGAATCAATGTTTTTTGGTTGTGCAGGTTTTTTAGAGAAAGAGTTTGATGAAGAATATCCATCACTTTTAAAGAGAGATTTTTCCATGCTCAAAGCGAAATTTGGATTAAAAGTCATGCCCATTAGTAATTGGAAGTTTCTTCGACTTAGACCGCCTAATTTCCCTACTATTAGAATTGCTCAGATAGCAAAGATTATAACAATAAACGGGAACATGTTTTCCAAGATAAGAGACTCTAACGATCTGGAGGACATCAGACAATTATTTAACATTGAATTAGATTCATACTGGGATAATCATTTTCAGTTTAACAAAACATCTAAGGAAGAAAGGAGGAAAATATTAGGAAAAACAGCCATTGATTTAATAATTATAAATGCTATAGTACCCATGCTATTTCATTACGGGCACTCTCATTCGTTGGAGAGTTACAAAGAGAAAGCTATGAGTTATTTAGAACAGATTGAGGCAGAAGATAATATTATAATTCGTAATTTTAGAGAGAGCGGGATAATATTACACAATGCTTTTCAAACGCAAGCTATCATGTATATGCACAAATATTATTGTAAAAGACGACGATGTTTAGAATGTAGGATATATCACATACTATCGAAATACTAATTCTGGGAAAAAGTCTTAGACTTAGGAACGAGGAATTGGAATCTGGGAACGAGGAACGGGAATTGGGAACGAGGAATTGGAATTTGGGAACGAGGAACGGGAATTGGGAACGAGGAATTGGAATTTGGGAACGAGGAACGAGGGGCTTCACTTCTTTTTTAGAGGATCCGTTTTATAAAGAGAAAAAATGAGTAACTTCGCAGTCTTATTTTTAATATTGTGAAGGAACATATAAAGCAACTTTACTTAGGTAGTTCAAATGTCAGGGATTTAGTTAAAGCCCTTGATGAAAGAGATAATATCACATGTTTAGGTCTATGTGGTTCATCGAAGCCATATATTGTAGCAGCGACTTCGGAGCAAATTGGAGGACACAGCTTTGTCATCTGTAGCGACAAAGAAAATGCAGCTTATTTTTACAATGACCTCGAAAACATCTATGGGGAAAGAGATTTCGATTATAGCAAGAAGCGTGTTCTCTTTTATCCAACATCATACAAGAGGCCATACGAACCTGAAAAAGCTGACAACACATATATTTTGTCACGTACTGAAGTACTTCAACGTATATCCTCAGGAGAACGTAAGACAATAATTGTCACATATCCCGAAGCTCTAAGCGAGAAAGTAATAACCCGCAAAGTTATGAGTAAGAACACATTCAGACTATCAGTGGGCGACACTATCTCGATGGATGAATTAACAGACACTCTTGTATCTTACAATTTTGCACATGTCGATTTTGTAGTAGAGCCAGGGCAATTTGCGATACGCGGAGGCATCGTTGACGTATTTTCTTTTGCCAATGATTATCCATATAGGATAGAGTTCTTTGGTGATGAGATAGATTCAATACGCAGTTTCAATCCTATAGATCAGCTATCTATAGATAAGATAAGAAATATAGTATTGTTACCCAACATGCAGGAACAAGAAGCAAACAACGAACGTGAAACAATATTAGAATATCTAAAGAAGAAAACAGTAATATGGATTGAAGAAGAAAAATATCTTAAAGAGAGAATTGACAATGAATACGAAAAGGCCATAGCTGCATTCAACGAACGAGGCGAATACTATGAGACACCAGAGATCTTATTCTCTCAGGGCGATGAAATATTATCCAGACTATCAGATCACAAAGAAATTTGTTTTGGCAATTACGGGAAACAAGAAGACACGTTATCCATAGATTTCAACACCAAATCACAGCCTGCTTTTGGCAAGAATTTCGAGATGCTTCTTGAGGATATAAAACAACTGAAAGCAAACAATTATTCTATATTCTTCTTTTCAGAAAGTAAGAAACAATTGGAACGCATTCAGAGTATCTTAAACGACATTCAAGGTCTTGATGAAGATTATTGTAACTTCACACCGATATTACATTCTATACAATCAGGGTTCATTGACAAAGACTTAAACATATGCTGTTATACTGACCACCAGATATTTGAACGCTATCACAGGTATCGTTTGCGCGAAGGCTTTGCCAGCAGCCAAGCCCTCACGATTAAAGAGTTATACGACTTAAAGCCAGGAGATTATGTAACACACATCAACCATGGTATTGGAAGATTTGATGGACTTGAGACCATAGATGTCAACGGCAAACAACAAGAAGCCTTACGTCTGACATATCAAAACGGCGACCTTTTATACGTAAACATACACTCCTTGCATAGGATTGCTAAATATTCAAGCAAAGACGGATCACAGCCGACACTCAGCAAATTAGGATCTAACGCATGGAACAAATTAAAAGCCAAGACAAAAAGTCGCGTAAAAGATATTGCACGCGAATTAATCAAGTTGTACGCTGAGCGCAAGAATAGCAAAGGTTTTCAATATATGCCAGACACATATATGCAGACAGAACTTGAGGCTTCTTTTATGTACGAGGACACCGTAGATCAGTTGAAAGCCACTATTGATGTAAAACGCGACATGGAATCTGAGACTCCTATGGATCGTCTAATTTGCGGCGATGTCGGTTTTGGCAAGACAGAGATCGCCATACGCGCCGCATTCAAAGCCGTATGCGATTCAAAGCAAGTAGCAGTATTAGTACCGACAACGGTACTTGCACTTCAGCACTATCAGACATTCAAGAAGCGACTCAAAGGATTCCCTGTCACCATAGACTATATCAATCGTTTTAGAACTACTAAAGAACAAAAGAAAATCGCAGAAGAGTTAAAGAATGGCAGAATTGATATTCTGATAGGCACACATAGCATAATTGGGAAAAACATAAGTTTCAAAGACTTAGGACTACTCATCATCGATGAAGAACAGAAATTCGGCGTATCAGCAAAAGAGAAACTAAAACAGATTCAAGCCAATGTTGACACTCTAACTCTGACCGCGACGCCTATCCCAAGAACGCTACAGTTTTCTATGATGGGAGCTCGCGATATGAGCATCATTAGGACTCCTCCTCCAAACAGATACCCTGTAGAGACACAACTACACTCATTCAACCCTGAGATAATAAGAGATGCCATACAGTATGAATTAGCTCGCGACGGACAAGTATTCTTCGTTCATAATAGAGTGCAAAACATACAAGAAGTATGCAATATGATAACGAGTTATGTTCCTGGTGTGAGAGTTGGCGTGGCACATGGTCAGATGGAAGGCGGCAAACTCGAGCAAATAATGCTCGACTTTATTGATGAGAAATATGACGTATTACTCTGTACTACGATCATTGAAGCAGGGTTAGACATCCCTAACGCTAACACTATCATCATCAATGAGGCTCAAAACTATGGACTTAGCGATTTACACCAGCTTAGAGGAAGAGTAGGTCGTTCTAATAAGAAAGCATTCTGTTATCTGCTATCCCCTCCTCTATCAGCACTATCTGATGAGGCACAGAAACGACTTCGTGCATTGGAGGACTTCTCCGACTTAGGCAGTGGGTTTAATATAGCATTGAGAGACTTAGATATAAGAGGAGCTGGCAACCTACTCGGAGCAGAACAAAGCGGTTTTATTAATGACATAGGATTTGAAACCTATCATAAAATATTAGACGAAGCTATATTAGAACTCAAGGAAACAGAGTTTAAAGACATTTTCGACAACGATAACAAAGAGAAGAAATTCGTCCACGACTGTGTTTTTGAGTCGGATTTGGAGATATTACTCCCTAACGAATATGTAGCTTCATCAGCAGAACGCATCAGTTTATATACAGAACTCGACCATATTCAAAACGAGGAAGGCCTTAAACGTTTCAAAGATAATCTTACAGACCGTTTCGGCGAAATACCTCCTCAGACTGAAGATCTTATCAACACTGTAAAGTTACGCTGGATTGCACGCGACTTAGGCTTTGAAAAAATTATGCTAAAACGAAAGACGATGACAGCTTACTTAGTATCAGACCAAGAGTCAGAATATTATCAAACTGACACTTTCGTAAAGATTATACATTATGCCACTGCTCATCCTAATCGTTGTAAGGTAAAGGAACTCAATGGTAAAAATGTTTTCTATATCGAATCTGTCAACAATGTTGCTGATGCACTTAATGTCATCAATAAAATTATGGAGTCGTAGCAAACAGGTCTGCCTGTAAGTAATTCAAAATTTTTTCTGTGGCTCCTATGCTAAGTTTAACATAATCTTGGCATATGTTAGAGACTTTATCATAGAACACTTCGTCGTTTATAAGTCGTTCAAAAATATCATTCAATTCTTGTTGATTGCTAACGGAAAACATTCCGCCATCTTTTACAAGATCAACAGCTTCAACAAATTTATGATACTTCGGACCTATAACGACAGGGCATCCATAAACAAGAGCCTCTTGCGTGTTATGAATACTACTCATAAAGCCACCTCCGACATATGCAAAACGAGCATACCTATAAATCTTCTTCAAGATTCCTATGGTATTAACGACGAGAACTTTTGGACTTTGGCTGTTGGCTGTTGGCTGCTGGATTTCGGTATATAGGCGGTAATCTTTGAGTTGAGATGTTATCTGATTTATATGAGAGTCTGAAATATCGTGAGGTGCAATAATCATACAATAATTTTCTGGCATTCTTTCTATGAAAGGGATAAGGAATCTCTCATCTGTCTGCCATGAACTCCCTGCAATGATACACTTCCTTCCATTAATAAAATTCTCTATCTCTGGAAAAGACTGTGATTGTCGTGCTATATCATAGACTCTGTCGAAGCGAGTATCACCCGTAACCGTAACATTGACGATTCCAATAGATTTCAGAAGGTTCTCTGTCTCTTCATTTTGAACAAAATAATGCTTCACATACCTTAACTGCTTTCTAAACCAAGAAGCATAGAATTTAAAGAAATAATGATTAGAATGTAAAAGTGCAGATATATAATATAAAGGTATATCATTATCATTCAGCACCTTCATATAATTAAACCAGAAATCATATTTAACAAAGAAAGCTGCTTTGATATTAAAATTATCAACAAGACGTTTAGCATTAGTCAAAGTATCCGATGGCATATAAGCGACTTTATCTGCAAGTTGGAAGTTCTTTCTCGGCTCATATCCTGAAGGTGAGAAGAAAGTAAGAAGCAGCTTATATTTAGGATATCTCTCCTTTATCTTCTCTATCAGAGGCAGACCCTGCTCAAACTCACCGAGTGACGAGACGTGAAACCATATCCATTCTGCATCGGAATCATCAGATTTTAATCTATCCCATTGTTTTCGCCTACCTTGCGACCATAGACGAGCTTTTGCATTTCCTAACAAGGAAGCTAAAGAAATCATTCCGCTGTAGCAACGGATTGCGAGAGAATACAATAAACGCATATCAATAATAATAATATTCTGATGGGGTTCTCTTATATGTCGGGATATATATTGCGAGGCGTAAGCCTACATATCTATCTGTATATCTGTTATTATCAGGTCCCATGAGGTTAAAATCCCATTCACGTAGCGACTTAGTATGAGCCTGAGTAAACTCGAGTGACAAAGAAAAATTCAACACTCTTGAGTTACTCATATACATATAACCTATCTCACCAGAGTAAGCAAATCCACCACGCATCCTATCATATCCATACACATAATCGTCACTAAGATTTGGCGGTGGCGACGCATATGATGAAAATTCAATTCTCACTCTATTAACGAGATAACCCAATCCTCCACTTATAAAGAAGCCACAATTAGGATTTGGAGCTAGCACATTTATTATCTTTCCCGCCTTAGCTTGAATATGATAACCTCTTCCAAGCATAGCATAACTTCCGAAGATGCCATCGCCGGTTATCAGCTGACCATGATCATCTAATATGATACCTAAAATATCCTCTCGTGAAGCCTTGATTTTATCGCTAAAAATAAAATTTCCATTAGCAGCAAAAAACCAATTCTTATCGGTCTTATACATAAAGCTTGCTCCTACCGACGAATTATTACCATAAAGTATTTTGGTATCCGCACCTGGGAACTGATACGCATATGTAGCTTGAAACATAAAAGTAGGCACACACTCTTTCGTTATATCCTTCTGTGCATCAGCAAACAAAGGCAATATAAACAACGATATAAGGATTATAAATCTAACTTTCATAATTAATGTTAACATTTGACACGCAAATATAATAAAGGTTTTCGAGATTACGTTAAAATCATCAAATAAATATTGATAACAACGTCATTTTTTGAAAATAATGTATAAATTTGCAGAAAAATATTTCATATGAGAAAATCAACATTTAACTTATTTAACATTAGCACATTATTACTCTTCATCGTATTATTATCATCATGCAGAGGAGACTTACCTAAATATTATTTCATCGTTGATGGTGAGGATTATGAACTCAACAATGGATATATCATCAACAACGGCGAAGTCGATGGAGGTTTTGACATCGATTTACAGTTAACCAGCAGTGATGGCACCAACTTCGTCAGTTTTGGCATAGTCTCAAAGCAAGCTGAAAGTATAACAAGCAAGACATATAGCAAATACGATGGCATGTGGGTAACAGGATATAAATCAAGTGGCAACTATGGCAACATGGCTAAGATAAGTAGCGGCTCGCTTGTAATTGACAGAAAATCTGACGGATACACCATAGAACTCGAAGGCAAAGATCAATATGGCAACGAAGTCGAGATATATTTCAAAGGAAATCTGTCGATAACAGACAAAAACAATGTTGTACATATCATTCCAGACTACGTCATTCCAGAGGAGATTTATGACGATGTGGAAAAATATTTTCCTATTCACTCAGGCATCAACATTCCTAACATTGGCGGACAATATGTATCATCACCTCACATCCTTGTATATCAAAGCGATTCAAACAACCCAGACTCAGTGATATTTTATTCGGATCGTTATGTAGGCTTTAACGGAAGCAATGGTCAGATGAATTTCTACGGCAAACAATATGATCCTGAACAAGACAAAGATATAGAAGAAATTTTTTACAATGTAAAAATTACTGGTGATAATGGTTTATTCACATGTTATTATGTTGTAGATGGTTATCCTAATGGATATTATGCTCAGCAGTCATTTTTATATAGCGGAAGAAAAACCGACGAAGGTCTGGAAGACTTCCACACTGCGGTGATATTATTAGAGACGAGTGGTCACCCAAACCTTCCTCCAAAGAACACATTCCGCGTGCTTAAAGATCAAGATGGCATAGCATATTCCAACAATTGGCTCTCAAAGAGTCCTTCTCAAAAGAGAGGCAGTTCTTGCAGCGACGAAGATTTGTTCAAGATGTGGATGAAATAAAACACATATAATAGAAATGACAGAAGAAAATATTGTCTCCCAGTACGTCTTACCAAATGGCATAACCATACTACACAAATATCGAGGCGGCGATGTAGCACATATCGCCTTGATGGTGAACACAGGAATGAGAGATGAGATGCCTAACGAAAACGGCTTAGCTCACCTCATAGAACATATGCTCTTCAAAGGCACTAAGAGACGTAAAGCATATCATGTTCTGAGTTGTCTCGAGAATGTCGGTGGCGACTTAAATGCTTATACCACAAAAGAAGAGACATGTATTCACGCGTCGTTTCTGAAGGAGTATTACAACAAAGCCCTTGACCTGTTCGCCGATGTTGCATTCAACAGCACATATCCAGAGAATGAATTAGAGAAAGAGAAAGAAGTTGTCATCGACGAGATAAACTCATACCTCGACAGTCCTGCAGAAGAGATCTGCGATGAATTTGAAAACATGCTGTATAGAGGACATGAAATGGGACGTAATATATTAGGTACCACCACATTGGTAGAAAGTTACAATCGTAAAGACCTATGTCGTTTTCTCAAGAACAACTATTCCACTGAACGCATGGTGATAGCCACAGTAGGCAACATCAGCTTTGAGAGCTTTAAGAACAAAGTCATCAGATACTTTGGAGACTATGAACGTGTCGTTACCACATATCACAGAAAACCATTCGTCACACCTAACACCTTCAACGTGACACAAGAACGCAACAGCCATTTGTCGCACTGCATCATCGGTGGTTTATCATACAATATCGACGACACAAGAAAAATGTCGATGGTATTACTAAACAACATCTTAGGTGGACCAGGCATGAACTCAAGGCTAAACCTCAACATCAGAGAGAAATATGGATTTGCATATACCATAGAATCTCAATACAACGCATATTCCGATACCGGCAACTTCTTCATATATTTAGGTGTAGATCCCCACTCTCTCGACAAGACTATCAATTTAGTCATTAAGGAGTTAAATAAATTAAAGAACAACAGACTCGGAAGCATTCAATTATCTAATGCCAAGAGCCAACTGATAGGACAGATGGCACTCGGCAGCGAGTCGGGATTAGGAGAATTGATAGCGATGACGAGAGCTGCATTCACCAAAGAAGGCATTGAACCATTGTCGGAGACTATACGAAAAATAAGAAACATCAGTGCTGATGACATTATAGAAGTATCCAATGACATTTTCTCTCAAGACAATATCAGCACACTAATCTTCAAGGGATTATAAAAAAAATATTTATTTTTTCTTGTTTTTTCATTATAAATATTTTATTTTTGGAGTCTCTCTAAAAGTATATATCTAATATGGCAACAGACAAGGAACATAAAAAGCTACCTGTGATAGGTATCACACAAGGTGACATCAACGGCATCGGTTATGAAATAATTTTAAAGACTTTATGCGACAGCAGAATCTATGAGTCTTTTGTTCCAATAATTTATGGACAATCTAAAGTCTTTTCATATTACAAGAAGAACTTCGGCATGGAGGAAGTCTCTTACAATGTCATTAGAGACTGCCGTCAGGCACAGGCTGGCAGAATCAACATCATCAACCACACCGATGAAGAACTCAAGATAGAGCCTGGAGTATCTACCGACATAGCAGGGAAAGCATCTTTCGAAGCACTAAAAATAGCCGTTGACGATTTATATAAAAATAACATCGATGCTTTAGTAACTTGTCCTATCAACAAAAACAGCATACAATCCAAAGAATTTAATTTCACGAGTCAGAAAGAATACATAAGTTCCTTATACAAAGACTACGACCCTCTCATGCTGATGGTATGGAACAAGCTACGTATTGGTAGCGTCACCAATCACATCTCGATAAAAGATATTCCTCACAATATCACCAAAGAGGTTATCTTAAATAAAATCAATGTCTTCACAAAGACATTACAAAAGGATTTCGGCATCAGTCACCCTCGCATTGCTGTCATGGGGCTCAACCCTCATATTGGCGAAGGTGGACTCTACGGCACAGAAGATCGCGACATCATCATACCTGCTGTAAAGGAAGCTCGCGACAAAGGACTGCTTGTGTTTGGACCATATTCTTCTGACGGTTTCTTCGGTTGCGCCGCATGGTTGAAATATGACGGCATCTTATGTATGTATCACGATCAAGCTATGATACCATTCAAAGTCTTAGCCATTGACGGAGGCGTTCATTTCACAGCAGGATTACCCGTCGTAAGAACAGCACCAGACCACGGAACAGGCTATGACATAGCAAACAAAAATATAGCCGACCCAGATTCATTCCGACATGCTGTTTACCTTGCCATCGACGTGTTGAAGAACAGAAATACTGACACTGACTTTTGACACTGACTCTAACGCTGACAATAGACTTTAAAAAAGTTCAACCTATACGTTCAAAATTCAAAGTCTTTTCGTAAGTTTGCAATATGAATTACGAAATTGAAAAAATAGCCTCAATAATAGAGTCAGAATGTAAAGGCGACGTTATAAATATCAATAATGATATATTTATCAACGACTTGCTTTTCGACAGCAGGTTGCTTGTATCTCCAGAAAACACCTTATTTTTTGCCTTAAAAGGACAACGTAATGATGGCAACAAATACATCAAAGAACTTTATAACAAAGGCGTAAGGTCTTTCGTAGTAGATAACAGCACATCCTCAAACACAATATCATCTTGCAACAAAGCCACTTTCTTCGTTGTAGAAGACACTTTGGAAGCGCTTCAGAAAATAGCAGCTTATCATCGAAACAATTATAACGTTCCAACAATAGGCGTTACAGGAAGCAATGGCAAGACAATTGTCAAGGAATGGCTCTATCAGATTCTAAGTCCAGAAATGTCGGTTGCAAGAAGTCCTAAAAGCTACAACTCTCAGATTGGCGTTCCTTTATCGGTGTGGCAACTTAACGACTCTCATCAGCTTGCAATTTTTGAAGCAGGAATATCGCGTCCCAATGAGATGCAGAAACTAAAAGACATAATCCAACCAACGATAGGAATATTTACAAACATAGGACAGGCTCATGGCAAGAACTTCGATGACATAAATCATAAGATTGAAGAAAAACTCAAATTATTCGCCGATGTTGACATTTTGATATATTGTAGCGATTATAAAGAATTACATCACCATATCAAAAAGTTAAATATCAACACCTTCTGCTGGAGCAAGAAAGATAAAGAATCTGACATTCAGATATATTCCATTGAGAAGAATGAAAATAGCACTACAATAAAAGCCTACATCAACAGCCAAAAGCCAACAACCAACAGCATTACAATCCCTTTCACCGACGACGCTTCTATCGAGAATGCGATACATTGCTGGGTTGCAGCGTTATATCTCAATATCTCCGATGATATTATATGCAAGAAGATGTTACGTCTCTCCCCTATCGCGATGCGCATGGAGCTAAAATCAGGCATCAACAACTGCGACATCATCAACGATAGTTACAACTCCGACTTCAACTCACTAAGCATCGCTCTCGATTTCATGAAACAACAAGTTCATCACAAAAAGAGCGTTGTCATTCTCTCCGACATACTTCAGAGCGAGTTAAGCGAAGATGATTTATATACTAAGATAGCTCAACTTTTAAGAAATAAAAATATAGACAAACTCATCGGCATAGGAGAGACTATCAGCAGACAAAGAGACAAGTTCGACATCGACAAGATGTTTTACAGCGACACTGAAGATTTTTTAACAAATCATCATATTGAAGACTTCCACAATCAGCTGATATTACTGAAGGGCGCCAGAGACTTTGGTTTTGAGAACATCAGCAAGATACTTCAGGAGAAGGCACACGAAACCATTTTGGAGATAGACTTGAACAATTTAGTAAAGAACATGAATTATTATCGTTCCAAGCTAAAGAGAGACACCAAGCTAATGGTTATGGTTAAAGCCTTTGCCTATGGCAGTGGCAACTATGAAGTCTCCAACGTTCTTGAATTTCATCATGCCGACTATCTCACAGTAGCATACGCCGACGAAGGCATAGAGCTGAGACGTAAAGGCATCGGTTTACCTATCATGGTGATGACACCAGAGAGCAACACATATGAAAATATTATCAAAAACAACTTAGAGCCCGACATATATAGTTTCAGAAGCCTCAGTCTGTTAGAGGAAGCCATAAATCGATTAGGAGCCTCGCTCACATCACCTATCGGAATACATATCAAGCTCGACACAGGAATGCACCGTTTAGGTTTCTTACCAGAAGATATAGATGAACTGTTAAGAAGAATTAAGGCTAACGACAAAATCGTTATAAAGAGCGTATTCTCACATCTTGCTGGCAGCGACGATGAGACATTCTGTGACTTTACCATGCAACAAATTAATGTATTTGATAATGTCAGCAACAAAATAATATCAGCATTTCCATATAAGATAATACGTCATATCCTAAACAGTGCAGGCATAAGCAGATTTACAGACTATCAATATGATATGGTAAGATTAGGTATCGGCATCTATGGCATAGCACCCTGCAAAGAAGACAAAGGCAAACTAAAGAACGTCGTATCATTAAAGACAACAATAGTTCAGATTAAAGAATATGAAGCAGGAGAGACAATAGGATATAGTAGAAAAGGTGTTATAACGAAACATTCAAGGATTGGTGTCGTCCCCATTGGTTACGCCGATGGACTGAAGAGACAGCTCGGCAATGGAGCAGCATCGTTTTATGTCAATGGGAAAGCCGCACCTATAGTAGGTAATATCTGTATGGATATGTGTATGATAGACCTGACAGATATAGAATGTAAAGAAAACGACATCGCAATCTTATTCGACGAACACCACAGCGTTGAAAGAATAGCAGAAGTATGCGACACTATACCTTATGAGATATTAACAAGTATCTCACAAAGAGTTAAGCGAATATATTATCAAGAATAAAAAAGTTTCAAGAAAATATATACGGCAAGAAAAAAAATCTTAAATTTGTCAAAACAAAAAAAATATAATTATGTCAGAAAATATAGTCATAATACCAACATACAACGAGAAAGAGAATATCGAAAAGATTATCAGATATGTATTTCAGATGCCGATGACTTTCGATATACTTATCGTTGAAGACAACAGTCCTGATGGCACTGCTGATATTGTCAAAAGGTTGATGCAAGAGTTTCCTGAAAGACTTTTCATTGAGGAAAGAAAAGGCAAGTTAGGTCTTGGCACTGCATATATTCACGGTTTCAAATGGGCTTTAGCTCGCGACTACAAATACATCTTCGAGATGGATGCCGATTTCTCGCACAACCCTGATGACCTTATCAAATTACACGATGCTTGTGCTAATGGAGCCGACCTATCGATAGGTTCGCGTTACATCACAGGTGTCAACGTTGTTAACTGGCCGATGGGACGTGTCTTGATGTCGTATTATGCCTCAGCATATGTTCGTTTTGTGACACGTATGAAAGTAAGAGACACCACCGCAGGATTTGTATGTTATACAAGAAAAGTATTAGAGACAATAAACTTAGACAAAGTTAAATTTGTAGGTTATGCTTTTCAAATAGAGATGAAATATTCTGCATGGAAGTTAGGCTTTAATATCAAAGAGGTACCTATCATTTTCACCGACAGAGCTGAAGGCACGTCAAAGATGTCGGGCGGCATATTTAAAGAAGCCATCTTCGGTGTCATCAACCTTAGATGGAGAGGCATGATAGGTAAGATTAAACCAAGACAGTCATGAGATACATAATAAAAAACGCTACACTTGTCAACGAAGGAAAATCTTTCATGGCAAGTGTTTTCATTTCAGGAGAAATCATTGAGAAGGTTATTCCTGCGGAAAGTCAACAAGATTTTGAAGGCTATGAAGTAATTGACGCGGCGGGGCTCTTGTTACTTCCAGGAGCTATCGACGATCAGGTACATTTCCGTGATCCAGGTTTAACACACAAGGGCGACATCGCCACAGAGAGTCGCGCCGCTGTAGCAGGAGGCGTGACCTCGTTCATGGATATGCCCAACACCGTACCTAACACCTTGACACAACAGCTGCTTCAAGACAAGTACGACATAGCTGCTGAGAAATCGATGGCAAACTACTCATTCTACATGGGAGCTTCCAACGACAACATAGAAGAAGTCATAAAGACAAACCCTCAAGATGTCTGCGGAATAAAAGTATTCATGGGCTCCAGCACCGGCAATATGTTGGTAAACAACGGTGGCACCTTGCAGCGTCTCTTTCAAGAAGCGCCGTGTCTTATTGCCACACACTGCGAAGACGAAGACATAATACGTAGAAACATCGACATATACAAATCTAAATATGGCGATGATGCTCCTGCCTCGATACATCCTCTCGTCAGAAGCGCTGAGGCTTGCTACAAGACATCATCGGAAGCAGCAGAGTTAGCATCAAAATATGGAGCACATCTTCATATCTTACATCTCTCAACAGCAAAAGAGATAGAACTATTCAGAAACGACATCCCTCTTAAAGATAAGAAAATCACTGCTGAGACATGTCTGCATTATCTTTTGTTTGATGACAGAGATTACGAGAAAAAAGGAATGTTCTTAAAATGCAACCCCGCAGTAAAAACCGAAGACGACAAGTTGGCTCTGATACAAGCATGTAACGACAATCACATCGACATCTTAGCGACAGACCACGCGCCTCACACCCTTGAAGAGAAAAACAAACCATATTTCTCAGCGCCATCAGGTGGAACATCAGTACAACACCTATTACTTGGAGCATTAGAACTCGCTAACAAAGGCATCATGACAAAAGAGAAAGTAGTAGAACTCTTATCGCATAATCCTGCTACATTATTCAAAATAAATAAAAGAGGCTTCATAAGAGAAGGATATTACGCTGATTTAGTATTAATCAACCCTAACAAAAGACATGTCATCAGCAACAACGACGTATTATATAAATGCGGATGGACAGGATACTCAGGGATGGAACTCAGTTGCAGCGTGACACATACTTTTATCAACGGCGAATTAGTATATCACAACGGAAACTTCAACGAAAATTATAGAGGCAAACGATTGACATTTAACAGATAGATATGAAAAAGATATTGACATTACTATTTATCATCACGATGATTTCATGCAACAGAAATAACATTGTTGAAGATGTTGTGACAAGGCATGAAGACGGTAACAAGAAGATAGCATTCTCTTATAAAGTCGATAAAGACGGTAACAAGACTAAAGTCAGGGAGACATGGTATTACATGGAGGGCATGAAACACCTCGACGGACCTATCGTAAACGACAAAAGGAATGGAGAATTTGAGACATATTACAAGACGGGACAAGTGATGAGCAAAGGTTATTTCGTTGATGGCATTAGAGAAGGCGAAGCTGTGACGTATAACGAAAATGGCAACATCAGATATATGGGGCAATACAAGAACGGGAAAGAATGCGGCATATGGAAGTTCTACGACGAAGAAGGCAATATAGTTAAAGAAATAAACAAAGACTTGCAATGACCTTATCCATTTTCTCCGATGAACATTATATGCGTCAGGCACTTCATGAGGCTCATATCGCAGAAGAACACGACGAAGTACCTGTAGGAGCTGTCATCGTTTGTAACAACAAAATCATCGCAAAAGCTCATAATCAGGTTGAGAGTCTCAACGACGTAACTGCACATGCCGAGATGTTAGCTCTGACAGCTGCTGCCAACGAGTTAGGCTCTAAATACTTAGAAGACTGCACCTTATATGTCACCTTAGAGCCATGCGTAATGTGTGCTGGCGCCTTAGCTCACTCTCATATAGGTAAAATAGTGTGGGCTTGCGACGACCCAAAGAAAGGCTTCAGCCAATATGGAAAACTGCTTCACCCAAAGACAAAAACAGAAAAAGGCATCTTACAAGAAGAATGCCTTGAAGTTATAAAGAGTTTCTTCGAGAGAAAAAGATAGCAACAATTTACGACTCCTCAATAATCTGGCTTATCGACTTCAGTCGGAATGACGACACTATCTCCGACAAACCGTATATGATGAACGATAACGCTATATATATTGCCACCGTCATCATACCTATCGTTATAGGACGTAACAATATCATCACCGAAAGGATAAGAAGTACTATCCCACAGAACATGGTAAAACCATAGCCTTTGACTTTCAAGCCTTTCAAGTCACCGGCATAACTTATCGTCATAAAACTCTTATACATCATCCACATACCAAGAATCAGAGGCAGCGTGATAGCAGAGATACCTGGATTTGCGAATAACAAGACACCCAATACTATATCGAGTATCGAACCTATGATAGCAGCAGCTCGTGACACGAAGAAGTTCTTACTCAACATTGCTACAACCAATTGAATGATACCAAAGATGATGAGAGCTACACCAAGTAATAACGTCAGCATCTCATAAGTAATGACAGGACTTGCCAACATAAAAATTCCTAATACAAGAGCCAAGATGCCTATTATCAAGTACATCCACCAATGTTTTACAGGCTCTAATGCGCGTTCGTATAAATCTAATGTTTTCATAATTGTTGTTTTTGAACTTAAAACAAGATACTTATCTTTATGTTCAAATGTCAACTATTTTTAACTTTTTTTATATTCTTTTTGATTGATATAAATATTAAATTTGCAGTCTTAAACAAAGTAGCATCTATCATTATGAAACTATTAATATTAGTACCCAAACTCACCAACAGACTTCAATATATATTTGAGGTAATCTTCAAGGAAGAACTAGGCATTCAATATGAGTTGACTACAGACAAAGATTTATATACATCTTATGAAGATGCTAAATTTCAATATGGAAACGCACAATTAATCGACGGCACTCTCTTTCAGAAATCTGTCGGGATACTTTTTGAAAGAGACATCACCGATCAAAACATAAAGATATGCGACTACAATGATTCTAAAGCTATCTTTCCTGTCTTCAACGACAATTCCATCTTCCCATTCGACGTCTTTGCCGCGTCATTTTACATAATAAGTCGTTACGAAGAATATCTGCCTAACGTGCGCGATAATCACAACAGATTTCAGCCCCAAGATTCTATATTATACAAAATGAACATCTTGGAAAAACCGGTTATCAACATATGGGCTATCGAATTAGGCAAGATCATAGTAGAACGTTATCCTCAGATACAACTCAGGAAAAAGACTTTCAAATTTATTCCCACATATGACATCGATGCTGCATGGGCATATAAAAACAAGGGAATCTTTAGGACCACCTCCGCTTTTTGTAGAGACCTCTTACGTTTAGACTTCGATGAAATTAAAAGACGCTGGAGTGTTTTAAGGAATAAAAGAATGGATCCTTTCGACACTTTCGACTATCAAATAGAGTTACAAAAAGAATTAAAGCTTAATCCATTATACTTCATATTATGCGGCGATTATGCCGATAACGACAAGAATATATCTATCTTAAACAGCAACTTCCAGAATCTAATAAAACGCATCGGCGACTATGCTCATGTAGGCATTCACCCATCATACTCTTCTTATCTCAAAAAAGATATTGTAAAGAAAGAAGTGTCACGACTCTCCTCTGTATTGAAAAGAGAAATCACGATGAGCCGGCAACACTTCTTACGTCTATATCTCCCTCAGTCTTATCAGATACTCATAGAGTTAGACATCTTAAACGACTACTCTATGGGCTATGCCTCACAAGCAGGTTTCAGAGCAGGTTATGCCGACACCTTCGCTTTCTTCGACTTAGAAAATGATATAAAAACAAAACTAAAAATACATCCCTTCGCTTTAATGGACGGCACCATGCGCGATTATCTTCAACTCGATACACAGGAGTCGTTCGAGAAAGCCAAAAGTCTTATCAACGAGGTAAAAAATGTCAATGGAACTTTTATTCTTTTGTGGCATAATGAAACTTTAAGCGGAGAAAAACGTTGGGAAGGTTGGATAACATTATATAGAAAAATACTCGACTACGCAACACATCTATGATTAAATATCTGACTCATAATAACATCGACAAGACTCGTTGGGACGAATGTATCAGAAGGTCGTTCAATGGCAACATCTATGCCTGGTCGTGGTATCTCGACATCGTCCATCCTCAATGGGAAGCTTTGATAGAGAACAACTACGAAAGAGTGATGCCTCTGACTGGAAACAGAAAATTTGGAATAAACTATTTATTCCAGCCATTCTTCACACAACAATTAGGAATTTTCTCCACCTCTCAGTTGACTGAAGATATTGTCCTTAACTTCGTTAACGCCATTCCTAAAAAATATCGTTTGACAGAGATACGCCTCAACGCTTACAACAAAGTCAATTACGGCATCGATTATTTTAAAAAACACAGAAATATAGAGTTAGATTTGATATACAACTATCAAACTATCTACAACAACTATAGCAACAACACCAAGAAAAACCTTAAAAAAGCTAATAAGAATACATTATATATAAATAGAGACGTAAACCCTGAACATGTCATTAAACTTTTCCGCGATAACAAAGGCAAAGAAGTCAAACATTGGAAGGACAAGGAATATCAACGACTTCTAACTCTTATCAACACTGCTATCGAGAAAGAATGCTGTTTTGTTTATGGCGTAGATGACGAAATCAACGACACTATCGCTGGTGCTGTATTTATGGTTAGTCACGACAAAATTGTATTTTTATTCTCAGGTTCTGACGAAAGTAATCAAAACAATCATGCTATTACATTTCTCATCGACAGCGTCATAAAAGAGTTCTGCGAGATGCCTCTTACCTTCGACTTTGAAGGCTCCGACGACGAGGGACTTGCTCGATTTTACAAAGGCTTTGGAGGGAAAGAGGTTTATTATCCAGAAATAAAACGTAACAATTTTAGAGGAATATTAAAATTTGCATACCAATTTATGGCTAAAGACTAATGACTAAAGAAAATAGTTTGATGGATAGGATTTATAAGATAAATAATAACTAAAGATATGAACGAAAAAAGAGATGGTTTTGGCTCAAAATTAGGAGCTATTGCGGCAGCAGCAGGTTCTGCCATCGGATTAGGCAACATCTATCGTTTTCCATGTCTCGCAGGCGAAAACGGCGGTGGAGCATTTTTATTAATTTACATACTGATAGTTATAGGTCTCGGCATCCCTATCATGATGGCAGAGTTCTACATCGGTCGTCGTGGAGGAAAGAATCCTGTCGGCTCGATAAAAGCATTATCACCAAAAACACATTGGAACTTAATAGGTTACATCGGCATTTTGGCAGCTTTCGTAGTACTCGCATTCTATAGCACAGTCTCAGGCTGGACATTGGAATATATCTATAAAGCTGCAACAAACTTCTTCGCCGACAAAGACATCGCTACCATAGAACAAGGTTTCGTCGATTTCAACAACAATCCTTTCCGACCTTTCTTGTGGCAATTCCTCTTCATGGGATTGACAGCCTTCATTATTTTTAAAGGTATCAAAGAAGGCGTGGAGAAATACACCAAGATATTGATGCCAGCATTGTTTGTAATCCTCATTATATTATGTATCAAGTCATTGACATTAGATAGCGCTGGTGAAGGATTAAAGTTCTTGTTCAAACCAGATTTCTCAAAAGTTGATGGCAACGTCATTCTCGCCGCCTTAGGTCAGGCATTCTTCTCTCTCAGTGTCGGCATGGGAGCCTTGATAACCTACGGTTCTTATATCAGCAAAAAAGATAATCTCGCCACGACATCATTGTCGGTAGTAGCTGCCGATACTATTGTCGCAATCTTGGCTGGAGTCATCATCTTCCCAGCTGCATTCACGTTTGGGATACAGCCTGAAGCAGGAGCAGGATTGGCATTCAACACATTACCAATGATATTCGATAAGATGACAGGTGGCTATTTCTTCTGTATAATATTCTTCATATTATTGGCAATAGCAGCCCTGACTTCCACAATATCATTGCTTGAAGTCATCGTCGCCTTCTTATCTGAAGAACATGGAATCAAACGTAACACCGCAATCTGGATTGGCACCTTGGTGGCATTGTTCTTCGGTGTGTTCTGTACTTTAAGTTTACGCACAGATTCAGTCTTCGTCTTCGGCAACATGACATTCTTCGACTTCATGGATAAGTTCTCGGCCAATATTTTGTTACCAATAGGAGCCTTGTTCATCGTTATCTTCGTTGCTTGGAAGATGGGAAAAGAAAGCTTCTACGACGAGATTACAAATCAGAACACATTGAAGATGAGTGTGAAGAAATTCATATTCTTCATTATAAAATATGTAGCACCAATTGTGATAGTAGCGATATTTATTAATCAAATAATTAACAATTAACAGTTGACAATTAACAATTAACAATGAAAGAATAATAATTGTAAATTGTAAACTATAAATTAAACCAAAATTTATGAATGATTTTTTTACGTTCACTAAGGGTGAACGAGTAGCGATTATAGTTTTAGCAGCGGTGATATTTCTCATCATCGCTGCTAATTTTTTTGTAGCAAAACGACCCTCAAATGTTAATTTTTATTTACATAATTTAGATTCTATTTGGGCGTTGCATGAGGAGAGTCATAAAGTCGCAGAGTCACAGAGTCGCAGAGACAGTGAGTCAACGAGACTACAAGTCAACAAGTCAATAAGTAAAGTCACAGAGTCAAAGTCAAAATCAGAGTCAGAGTCAAAGTCAAAATCAGAGTCAGAGTCAAAGTCAAAGTCAGAGTCAGAGTCAAATAGCCCAAAGCTAATAGTCAACCTCAATTCTACCGACACTACGGAATTGAAGTCGCTTCCAGGAATAGGGTCCTTTTTTGCGAGAAATATTGTGGAATATCGAGAGAAGTTGGGAGGTTATGTCGAGATAAATCAGCTACTTGAAGTCTATTCCTTCGACTCGTCAAGGTTGGAAACAATTACACCTTATATCAATATCGACAGTATTTCATTACGTAAAATAAATGTCAATGCCGATGATTTTAAAATTATCTTACGACATCCTTATATCGAATATGAAGATGTGAAGAAGATTGTCAATCACAGAGAAAAGAGAGGTTTCATTAAGAATTGGGAAGAATATCTTAAAGTCGTTGGAAGAAATGATGTTGATGAAAGACTGAGGTGGTATTTGGTGTTTTAGAAGCTGAGAAACTGAAAACCTGAGAATTATGAAACTGAAACAGAAACTTATCATAGAACAAAAGACAATTGAATTTTGTAAAGAGGTCGATCATCTGATTTTGACTGAAGAAAATAAAAGAATTTACAATGCTTTTGTCTATAGAA
>SUWU01000035.1 GCA_015061295.1 Lentimicrobiaceae bacterium | reverse complement strand
ATATTATCGGCAAATTTTGCAAATCGCAAGAAAAGAAAATTTGCCAGAATACGCTAAAACACAATGTTTTGCATATCATTAGCAAATCTTAGAAAATGGGTGAAAATACCCTATAATTTACTTTTAGAAAATATTCCAGAAACAACGCCTGTCAAGACAGTCATCGTCACAATGAATCTACGTTCTTTCGGCTACGATTGGATAGAATCTGACTTAGAGACAGCAATCCAGAAACAGTTAGTGCTCCTGAAAGATAATCCACCTCTTTTCAATCGCTTTAAATTGGCATTCAAGGCATACGACATCAAAACCGAAAAAGAGAGATCTGATGCGAGGGCATATCACAGACGTAACGAGAAAATCACTTTCCCGTATCCTTTTGCTTACGACAATATTGATGACTGGGATTACGCAAAAGCTTGTGAGGGAATTGTCATTGACGGGAAGAGAAATCAGCCTTTGACAGAACTCGCATGCCATTATATTAAAGGCTATGCCTTCATTATCGATGACGATAATCCGCGAGTGAAAGATTTCGACAGAATTGTTGAGCTTGCACAAGAAAGAGGTTGGAACGTCATCTTTAATCTTATGGCGGAGAATGTAGACCGAGCCAACGAACTCGTTGGAAATGACCTGCTTTATCTTATGAGAAAGAATCGCGATTATCTCATAAACAGATATGGAAATATAGAAAACGTAACTGTTGTCGATAATATCGGTGATGTAAGAAACGGATTGTTTATTGATAAGAATTGGACTACAGAACATTATCAGGAGATGGGACGACGTTCTATCGCCGAAAACGTAGCTCAGGCTTTAAGAGAATATCATCAAGACAACTACGTTGACAATGATAATTTTAAGAATCCTAAGAACCATTATAGAATCGACCTTAAATATGATTCCTTAAACGTCAACTCTTCAGCACCTTGCGGACTGACAATCATTGATGAGACATCTGCTATCGATAGTATCTGCGAGAAGGTTTATATCTCTGCAAAGGTCTTTAGAGAAACAGAATCAAAGGAAGCAGCCATAGTCATGGAACTATATAAAAATGGAATCAAGACACATTATGATAATCTGATGCTCAATGATTTGACAGATGCGACAGGTAAATGGGACTTCACCACTTCTGTGTTACCAATCAACACCACTTTCTTCAATGCCGACGAATTTCGTGTCTTCCTTTACAATCCTTCAGATGCTCCGATATATATCAAGTCTTTAGACGTGTCGTTTGAATATGACGACTATGCAATCACACACCCGACACCTTGACTTTGATGTTTTTAAATAAAGCCTTGTGATTATAATTTCTTCAGCTTAATCGTTTCCATTTCGGCTGCAAACTTTGCTTTGTCGAACAATCCTTCTTTAAATTCAAAGAAAGTAGTGTCGTTTTTCAGGAAAGGCTGATAATTGATTTTATGATATTCAAGTTTTACGTTTTCTAAATCAGAGAAGTCATGAGTTTTGCCATCTATTCTGTTATAGATAAGATCGTTTCTGTCAAATTTAACCTTACTCAATCCTGGAGCTGAGATCTCAAAATGCGTGCAGCTGTCGTTACTGTAAAGCGTGAAATTACCATTCTCATCGGAATATGTGTTCTGCCCTACACTCCAATTAGAGTTCCATCCTCTGATAAGTGCACCTTCAACACCTTCGTCATTACATTCAATTCTGCCTTTGATGACATAATTCTCGTAGCCGAGCATGTTGTAATAGTTCTGAGGTCTTGGCTTTGGTCCTTGAGCTTTGAGCTTAGATAATTCTTTAAATTTATATGCGGCTGGTTTTATGGTGCCTATTATCTCATTGCCACTTTTAGTTTTGGTAATACCTTCATGGTTGAGAAGTCCGGTGTAGTTGGCCTCAAAGTTCATCTTAGGAATGATGTGATCTTGGAAACACCACCAACCGAAGCCTATTCCTCCGCAGTCTATGGTGTATTGATAGGCTTCTTCAGCGAAATGATATTGTTCTTCATAACTTATCGAGTCGTTATCGGCTGGCAATGCCGTCTCGCCTATAATCCAAGGTTTGTTGCAATATTTGCTATACCACCATATCTCACTTGGTATTCTCAACGGATGGTATGTGTGAATCTGAACGAAATCGACAGGAAGTATAGAAGGATCCCACTCAAAGACTTCTATGGGTTCAGAGAATCCAATGGTAAAAAGATGATTAGGAGCATATTTCTTTACCGTGTCTCTCCATTCGGAAACAATCTTCACCGCGTCTTTCTTTGTGCGATTAGGTTCAGTATCGAAATAAAGAGGCTCGTTCATGAAGTCGTATGCAAAGATTGTAGGATTGTCGGAGAAACGTTTCAGCATTTCTATGGTGAAAGTCTCTACTTCTTTCTCGAACGGAGGTTTAAGAAGAAGCATCACTTTCAGGCCGTGTGATTCAGCAATATCGAGAGCATCGGCTATGCCGTCAAGTATTTTATCTGTCTTATCTTTCAGATATACTCCTCCGCATTTTGAAGGGTAATAATTCCCTTTATCATTTTTATTAATCACATCAATACAAAGTCGTACGGCATTGAAACCGAGTTCGCTCATCAGTTCAAGGTGATTGGAGAACTGTTGTTGCATCTCTTCTTTGGTATTAGACTCATAGATGTCGTTGTTATCGTAACAGATAAATGGTGACAATACGACAGCATCGTCAGCATTTCTCATATCGACTTTATAATTAAGCATCAACGGGAAGAAAACCGTGTCATTGATTTTAAAAACATTATCTTCAAGATATACGAAGTCTTTTGGTGTTTCATTTATCGATGATTTACATCCTATAGTTGCAATAAAAAAAAATGCAACTATGAATGATACATAAGTTGCATTAATAAGCGTTTTCTTCATAATTATTTTTGGTGTAATAGAAGTTGCCCAACCAGGGTTCGAACCTGGACTTTACTGATCCAGAGTCAGTCGTGTTGCCAATTACACCATTGGGCATTTGCGAGTGCAAAGATAATACTTTTTTTGTTATGAGCATATAACTTTTTCTCAGAAGAAAAAGTTATTGTTTTCCTGTATGTCCGAAGCCACCTGCACCGCGTTCTGTCTCGCTGAGTGTTTCAACACTGACCATCTCCATTTGTTCGTAGCGAGCAAATACTATCTGAGCTACTCTATCTCCACTGTTGATAGTGAAATCGGTATCTGATAAGTTGATAAGGATTATCTTAACTTCTCCCCTATAGTCGGCATCTATGGTTCCTGGAGTGTTTAGGACTGTGATGCCGCTCTTTATTGCCAAACCGCTACGAGGTCGTACTTGTCCTTCATAACCCTCAGGTATCTCCATAAACAAACCTGTTGGGACTAATACTCTCTGCATAGGTTTTATCACTATAGGACCTTCTGGAAGATAGGCTCTCAGATCCATTCCTGCTGAACAGACGGTTTCATAAGCAGGTAAATTATTATTCGATTTATTGACGATTTTAACTTTCATTGTTAATATATTTTAAGATTATTATTCTATTTTAAGTGGATTCTTTCTTTCAGATATGACGACTATTATCATAAACATGATTATCATAATAGTGTTGACAATCATCTTTATCATCATGCTATATTCAGTGATGGCGTTGCTTATTGCAAATAAAACTATTGCCAATAAACAATAGATTGCTATTCTTCCTACCTGATAAGGTATAGGAAAGACTTTCTGTCCCCAGAAGTAAGAGACGAGCATCATCACAGTGTAGCAAGCGAGATGAGCTATTGCTGCACCCATATAGCCGATTTTAGGTATCAAGACGAAGAAGCATGTCAGTGTCACGATAGAGCCTATGATAGTGATGATTGTTCCGTAGAATGTTTTATCGGATAGTTTGAACCAGATGGAGAGGTTGAACACTATTCCGTAGAACATATTGGCAATAAGTATTATTGGAACGATGACGAGACCTTCTCTATAGTCGCTGCCAGCTTTCCCAACGAACGATTGTAAGATGTCGATATAGAACATCACGCCTAAGAATATGAGAAGACAGAATATCACGAAGTATGTCATCACTTTCGCGTATAACGATGGAGCGTTGCGGTCTTTGGCATGACCGAAGAAGAAAGGTTCTGAGGCGTAACGGAACATCTGGATGAAGATTGTCATCAGTACGCCGAGTTTGTAGTTGGCCGAATATATTCCGAGTTGCTGCATCACATATTGATCGTGGGTCATGTGTATCGAGGCTAAGGTTTCATTATCTGGCACTGGGACGAGGTACTTGATGAGTATCTTATCAGCAACTTCATTTATCATTCCAACAAGGGCGATGAGAAGTATAGGCCACGAATATTTCAACATAGCTTTTATAAGGTCTTTGTCGAATCCTAATTTCAGCTTCGAGAGTTGTGGCGTCAATAATATAATGTTTAAGAGACTTGCCAAGATATTTGATATCAGTACCCATATGAGCAGTGAGGTCTGTTCTCCGAAGATTATCTCAGCGATATACATCGCTTTTTCTGGAATGATGACGATAAACAATATGTTAAAGAATATGTTTGTCGTGACGTTAAGGATTTTTATTAGGCTGAAACGTTTAGCGTTGTTTCCCTTTCTAAGTATTGCGAAAGGTACCGCTGCTATTGCGTCTAAAGCGACAATAATTCCTATCAGAAGGACGTAATGCGTGTTGAATTGGTAATGTATTAGTGTAGCAAAAGACTCGTAGAGCAAGCAATAGGCGACAAGGAAGATTGTCGTTATCAATAGTATGAATGTCTCTGCGTTGCGAAATACCTTGTTGCTGTTTTCTTTTTCTGAGAAACGGAAGAAGGTAGTTTCCATTCCGAAGATTAATATGGCAAGGAATAAAGCTATCCACGCGTAAAGTTCCGATATTTGTCCGTATTCAGATGAAGCGAATACGCGTACATAAAAGGGAGTAAGCAGATAATTAAGCAGTCTCGGAACAATTGTTCCGAGACCATATATGACTGTCTGTCCTGCTAATGCCTTGATAGGATTTCTCATCGTTGGTATTAATATCTTACTACTTTGTGAGTTATACTGCCTACTTCAGATTTCACCTTGATGAAATATATTCCTGCTTCTAATCCGTTAATCTCATATGAATTGTCGTCAGTCGTGACATTCATAATCTCTTCTCCCATAATGTTAAAGACGGCGATATTAGTCATGTCGTTGCATCTCACGATAAATTTATCCTGAGAAGGGTTAGGATATACAGATACCTTTATGTCCTTGAGTTCTTTGGTGTTGAGTACAAAATCTACCTCCTCGCCTACTAATGCTCCATTACAATCTTCATATACAGGTCTCACATTATACAAATATTTTCCGTTCTCATATAATTCTTCAGTATATGAAAGACTCTCTGTAGTAGCAATTAATCGTGTATCGCGGTAGATCTCATAATATGACACTTCTGTTTCTGGAGCTTCCCAAGAAAGGTTTACGGAATTATTGCCTGTGGTTACTTTGAGATTTTCGACAGAAGCACACGATTCGATGACTGTATTTTGGCAGGAACAGTTGTTTGTCCAACGGAAGAACTCTCCATTGCTGTGAGTACCTCTGCCGCTGTATATGACAGCTCCGCTACTATATGACACTGTGTAGGAGCATTCAGCATCGAGAGCGCCTTTTTTCCATTCAAGCACCACCTCTACTCCACTATTGAGTTCTTTGGTATAAGTGGCGTGTTCGCCGTTTGTGAGAGTGTAAATGTCAGAAGAAGAACCATCGCTATAGACAGCTGTTATCTTGGCTCCTGACCAACCATCACCGAAGTCATCATAGAGATCGTAAATAACATTACATTTGCCAAGATAATTCATAGTAAAGTTGTTGATATTATCGTATCTGTCATTTGTCTCTAATGAGAAAGGAACATTGATATTTGATGTGGCGTTGTTGGAAAGCGTGACGTTGAAATAAGCCACAGCAGAACCGTTAGGAGCTACAGAACCAAAAGAGGCTTCTTCGTTATTGATAGTTATAAGATTGCTGCTGCTCGATAAAACGCCTTCTATCTCAACAGCAATTTCATTACCTACATTGTTGAGAAATACTCCCAAATCGGCAGTCTCTCCTGCCTCAAGGATGCCGTTGTCGTTATCATCATTTTCAATAACAAATTCTCCAAATTGTAGAGTGTTGTCATATACAACGATGATTAATCTGTTTGTAGATATTTTGTTGCCATTGCTATAGAACTCAACGTCAAAGAACAAATTTGTTTTTGACTGTGCCGTCGATGATAAGGTGAAGGAAAGACCTTCTACCGAGAATGTTGAGTTGGCATCAATATTACCGATATTGACATTAGATTTTGTGATGTCAACCCACTCATTATCGCAAGTCAAATTAGCACTGACATTGCTATAAGATTGTGATGCTGTATTTTCAAAATTGATATTTAGCGTGATGTTTTCACCTGGATTGACGAATGAGTTGTCATTATCATCACTGTCGTTGATGGAGAAGTCTTTAAGTGATAATGTCCCCATATCTATTGCGTCAACAGCAGCTTTCGCATCGACGCGACCTGAGCCTGTTAGGTTGCTTTTGTTATCTGACAGTTTCTCAGCCGAAGTCTCTAATATCTCGCTTATCTGTTCTGGAGTGAGAGTGTTATCTCTTGAAAGCATCAGGCACATGACACCTGCCACACAAGGAGCAGCCATTGATGTACCATCCATTTCTATATAAGCATTATTTGAAGAATAGTCGAGGGAGACTATATCCATGCCAGGAGCGCATATGTCGGGGCGGATAAGTCCTATACCAGGATTGTAAGGATAGTCGCCGTATGATGTGTTCTGCCATGTTACAGGACCTTGTGATGAGAGATAAGCGTGGGTGTCATTGTTATCCACTGCGCCTACCGATACTACGCACGAGAGTCCGCCTGAATTACTCTCTTGGTCGGGATGAATCCATGGTGGAGGACAACTGCTTGGTACTCTTATGTTATTGGGAATAGGATTGTTACCCATAGAACTGCCTTCATTGCCAGCAGCAACAGAAGCGATGACTCCTGCTTCTAAGACATTGACACAAGTCTGACGCAACATAGTCCTATCGGCTACCGATGAATTTGCAATACCTAACGACATACTTAAGACATCGGCTCCATGTTCCACAGCGAACTCCATACCTGATACGATGGAGTTAGCATTGGCGTTGCCATTGTCGTTAAGAGCTTTGACAATCATCAAAGTTGCTTCTGGTGCGATACCTGTCTGAGTGCCTGAGGTACCATCACCGCAAATTGTGCCAGCACAATGTGTGCCGTGTCCTCTGCGATCCATTGGGTCGTTGTTGTCGTCGTATGAGTTGTATCCATGATTAGGATATTGTGAGCCTCCGTCCCATAGATGATCGGCGAGATCGGCGTGTTCATAATTGACACCTGTATCTAATATTGCAACCAAAACGCCTTTGCCTGTGTAACCTTGTGCCCAAACTTCATCGGCATGTACTTGAGTGATATTATTAGCTACGGAACGTGTGGTGCTGACACTTTCAGCTTCTTCTTCCCAAAGAGCATATTTGTCGGAGTTGCATCCTATTATAGCGATATCATCATGTGCCGACAATAGAGCTATCATCTCGCTGCTTATCGTACAGGTTATAGAATTTGAAAGCCAATGGCTTTTTATTTTCTTAGCATCTCCTCTCATCTCTGCCGATTTGATAATGGACATGACGTCGTTTTGCGACTTCTCTGCAAAAGATTTTAGCTCCGAAACGACCACTTCTCTTCGTTCCTTCCTATCTGTTATATTTTCAACGCGTGTTTGTAGTAACGAAGGCTCAAGCTGCGACTTCATAATGATATTGACGTTTATCATCTCGCCATTATTGTGATTTAATATCTCTTGTAGCTCATCATCAATGACGGTTTTCTGAGCATAACTTACTACAAAAGAACAAACTAATACTAAGATAAATAATAATCTTTTCATGACATAATAATTAATGTTGCAAATATAATGTTTTTATAATTTACTTCTTAATCTCGACTATAAAAGTTGTTCCAACACCAAATTCACTGTTGAAAGTAATCTCTCCATTCAGTGTTTGTAGAATATCATAAACTATCGAAAGTCCTACTCCCATCCCACTCGATTTTGTGGTGAAGTTTGGCATGAAGATCTTTTTCTTTTCTTCCTCGCGAATGCCACAACCGTTATCGCTTAACTCGATATGATATTTGGTGGATAAGTCTTTAATCTTGAATGTGATTTTGCCGTTTTCTTTCTTGCCTATTGCCTGAACAGCATTCTTTAAAATGTTACCAAAAACGATACTTAGATTGTTTTTATCTGAATTTATGATGTAGTCACTATCATTTTCTTCGATGAAATCTATTTTAATATTATTGTTATTGTCGTATAGATTTATTGTGTTAAGGATTAAGTCTTTAAGATTAAATTCTTCTATATTATTCTTCGGCAGTTTCGCATAATCGGAGAATGCAGTGGCTATGCTCGACAATATTTCTATCTGTTCTAATAACGATTGTGTTGTCTCTCTGAATTTTCTATCTATGTCTGGATTATTCTCATTCCAAGCCATTTGTAAAAATTGAATGTTAAGCTTCATAGGAGTGAGAGGATTTTTAATCTCATGAGCGACCTGACGTGCCATTTCGCGCCATGCTGTCTCTCTCTCCGAACGCATCAGTTGATTTGCACTAATCTCTAACTCTTTGATAAGTTTATTGTAAATCTCGATCAGGTCACCAATTTCATCATCGCTATGCCAATCTATAGCTTCATTAGTAGCACCGAGACTTATCTTCTGCATCTTATCTTGTATCATCTGCAGAGGCTTGATTGTTCTTCTTGTCATCAATATTACAACCAAAGCAGACAATCCTAACAAAACTAAGATTATGTTAAAATATGTCACAATAAAATATGACATATTATTTTTGCCGACATTATTATATTCGAAATAAGGTATGTTGATAATTGCCACAATATCGCCTTCAATATTTTTCAAAGGGAAATATGACGAGTTGTATTTTGTATCATCAATATATTCTTGTGTAGAATAAAAGAAACGATTTCGTTTCATTATTGATTCGTATGCTTCTTTGTTGATAATCTTTGATTTAAAACCATCAAACAGTTTAGGCTGAGTTGTATTAATCAATGAACCAATTGTGTCGTAGATGTTAATATCCACGAAATAAATATCTTTAAAATTTCTTAAAAATGCTGGATCTTTAATGTCGATGTTTCTGTCGTAGGAGTCTTCTATGTTTTTTATTATACTTTTATTTTTCTCATATTGAAATTCAAAATTACGATCATTCAATGAGTTGCGCATAAATGCAAAAGATGTAACACCAACAACAAGAAAAGAAAAACCTAATGTCAGCAATATTACCAATTGCATTTTTCCATGAAAGCTATGCCTTACAAATTTAAGGTTATGAGTACCATCAATTCTTACATAAAGATAATACATTATCATTAACACGATAAAGATATAAGAAAATGGAGCTATTATGTCTATAAATCTTGGTTTTTCTATTGTGACAATTGCCGTCTTGCCATCATCAAATTTTTTAACAAAATGTTTAAAAATTCGTGTCTTAACATATTCTTCATCTTTATGTCTGAAACTTTCCAACTCATTTGGATAATTGTAATGTCCATATTTATATTGTAAAATTCCGTCGTGGTATGAACTGAATGAATAATTATGCAAATTAGGTAATATTACGTTAGCTTGAGAATTGATTATATCGGGAGCGCCAATATAACTTAAAATATATTCTTTATAAAATTCTAAATATATCACGTTGTGATAATTAGTGTCAATAGGGGAGAGATCGAGCTTTAAAATATAGTAAGCATCCGTTGTTGGGTCATCAATTTGTATGAGGTCGTCGCTTATTTGTTTTGTCATGTTATAGCTAAAAATGGCTTGAAATAATTTGTTGCAATTCACCTCATAATCTTCATTACCATTGACAACTAAAATTGTACTAGTGTCGCATAGGGTTAGGCTTTTGTGATAGGTCTTTATCTGACTTTTGTTCAAATATTTATTTGTCAGATAGTTCATTATACTGTCGTCAGAAGGGAAGTTGTTGTTAGTCTGCCATTCGCGGATAAGATGATCTTCTTTGATAGATTTTGTAACCTTCAATATTTCATCTTCAAAGTCGGGATCCGACTCGTCACCGATGATTGTTGCGAACCACGACATTTCTTCTTTCTCTTTATTTTCGTTTATCAGATAGAATATGTAAGTCAGTTGAATGCTCATTAAAGTTATAATGACAATATTTCTGATGATATTCCTTAGTTTTAATGTTGATCTTCTTTCATGATTAGATTTTTCATTTACCGATATGCTGATTACATTTTGTAATAATATTATTACGGAACTTGTTAAGATACATACTATTATCAGGAATATATAACTAAATATGTCAGTATTAAATATTTGAAGAAATGAGAAATGTATATTTATATTAGATATAAGTAAGACTATTAAGTAAGTGTAAATTAGTAATATAGAAACGAATAAGAATGCGCTCAGTAATATTCTTGACCTTAATCTAAGTTTAAATTCTATTTTAAGGTTCTTAGTTAACGAAATCACGTTAAAGAAAAATAGTATTGTAAATTCGGCGAGTTCTGCGAGACTGAATGAAAATTTTGAATCGGGGAGGAGGCATGATTCTGCGAATAGATTTGATGAAGAGAGGAAGAGAAGTTTCTGAAGGAAAAGCAGTATTACGAATATTGAGATACTTGAAAGAAGAAATGCGAGATATTTTCTTTTGATATTTGATGAGTATTGGAAATATAAGTATGTTATTTTGTATGCTAATATTATCGTGTATAACAATATTGCGGCGAGTAGAAATGAGTAGGAGTCACTCATTTTAGGGGTATGATTGATTTCAAACTTTATCTTATTTTCATTGTCGATATAAAATTTTAGTGCGTACTTGCCATCAATTTTTTGGGGGATAAACAAATTGTCTTTATCATGATAGTTTGCGTTATCGTGGTAGAGTGGGGTCGAGAGGAAGATTTTGATGGAGTCGTTTTTTGAATAAGAAATAAAGAAAACGGTGTTTCCTTGTTGTATGATATTTTTTTCAGAGCTGATTTTTAGTAAGGTTGATGGTTCGTTTGTATTGGAGCTCCAGAAGACGAGAGAGTCGTTTTCAAATATGAGTATCGTTAGGTTTTCATTTTTGCAGGTGGATAATATTTCTGGAGATAGTTTTGATATAGAGTCGTGGGTGTGTTGTATTTCATTGATTGAACAATCGATTTTCTTAACTACTTTTGATGTGCTGTTGTTAATTCTAACCAAATTGTCACATAATACCAATAAAAATAAGGCTACAAGAAGTTTTTTCCAATCATTTTTTTTAATTATTTTAGTCATAATATTATTTTAAAAGTATTAGTAAGTGATTATCAATAAAATACGCAATACCAGGTTTTGTTAAAATAATCCTCTCGATTTAAGACACTTTTAAAAGAAATTCGAGGATTATTTCATTGAACAAAGAAAGTCGCTTAAATCGCCTTAAAATGCTTTTAAATCAAATTTATGCAAACTCCATCAACACTCATTTAATATTAAATATATATACAAGACTTGAAAATTCTCCTGTTTTTTTTGCTTTACTATTTGATTTACAGCCTGTTATAATACCATTTATAAAAGAGTTCTTGTTATTTTTGTATTTTTCGCTAAGCATAGAGATGTAGTAGCTATCCCATTTAAGAGGTTTGATGTCTATTAGCTCAAAATTTGTTTTCTCGAAAATATTTTTTATTGATGTTTTTGAAAAATGATTTAGATGTCGAGGGACGTCATAGGCAGCCCATTTGTCTCTGTAATATTCTGCATCGTATGATTTATAGTTAGGAAGTGCAAGGATTAGTTGACCATTACTTTTTAGCAATCTTTCAAGATGAGATATTTCGGTTTTGAGATCAGATACATGTTCGAGTACATGCCACATTGTGATTACGTCGAATGACTCGTCTGGGATGTTGTTTAATTCATCGGGGCTAAATATTTTAGTGTTCAGCTTTTTTTCTGCAATTTCTCTTGCTTCTGAGTCGGGTTCAATGCCAACAACATTGTATCCATTATTTTTAGCATATAATAAAAAGTCTCCTACGCCGCAGCCTATATCCAGGATATTTTTATTTATTGCCCTATAGTGATCAATCATATTAAATTTATTTTTAATATTGATCTTTTTGACTTTTCTATATATCAAAGGAACTAAGCCTTTTTTTTGTTCGTTGTGACTTAGATAGTCATTAGATTTATAATAGTTGCCAATTTGAGATGTAGAAGGGCAGGGTGTTGTGAATAGTAATTTGCAATCGTGGCATTCTGTGATTTTAAAATCTTCTTGTGTAAGAAAATAATCTTTCAGTTCGAGAAAAACTGAATTGTTCACTGAGTTGCACCAAGGACATTTATCTTTCATAATATTTGATTTCAATTTGTTATAATATTATTCCACGTGAAACTATCGACCAAGAAATACTGCTATAACAGAAATGTCGGCAGGAGAGACTCCGCTAATTCTGCTTGCTTGACCAAGAGTTTGAGGTTTATGTTTTGTTAGTTTTTCACGGGCTTCTATTGTTAGTGAATTTAAAGAGTAATAATCGAAATCTGGGCTTAACTTAACGCTTTCAAGTCTGCTTAGTTTATCTGCAACCTCTCGTTCTTTATCAATATATCCCTCGTATTTTACCATAATCTCCGCTTCTTCAATAATATTTCTAACAGATTCTATAGACATGTCATATTTCGTTTTTAATTCGTCAACTGTCATAATCATATCTGAGAGTTTGATTTGTGGACGTGTTAGAATCTGAGATAGTCGCATCTTGTTGGAGATTGATGGCGTTCCGTTGGCTTCTAAAAGAGGATTTATTCTCTCGGGACTTATATTGTTGCTTTTAAGGTAATCGACAAGTTCATAAACTTTTTCATATTTATTTTTGTAATGAGCATATCTTTCTTCTGTTGCAAGTCCTATGTTATAGCCTTTCTCAGTGAGTCTTGCGTCGGCATTGTCTTGTCTTAATAATATGCGGTATTCGGCTCTGCTTGTAAACATTCTGTATGGTTCATCGACGCTTTTGGTAATCAAATCATCGATTAAAACTCCAATATAAGCTTCGTCGCGACGCAATACGAAAGGTTCTATATCGTGAAGGAAACAATGCGCATTGATGCCAGCCATTAAACCTTGGGCTGCTGCTTCTTCGTAGCCTGTTGTTCCGTTTATCTGACCTGCAAAAAACAATCCGTGGATTTTGTGTGTTTCAAGATTGTGATAGAGTTGATCAGGAGGGAAGAAATCGTATTCGATGGCGTAACCAGGTCTAAATATCTTTGCGTTTTCAAATCCTTCGATATGTCTCAATGCTTCAAATTGTATATCCTCTGGGAGTGAAGAACTAAAACCGTTTAAGTAATATTCGATTGTTGTTCTGCCTTCTGGTTCTACAAATAATTGATGAAAATCTTTGTCGGAGAAGCGTTCTATTTTATCCTCAATGCTTGGACAATAGCGAGGTCCGATGCCTTTAATTCTACCTGTAAACAAAGGTGATTTTTCAAATCCTTTTCTCAATATATCATGTACCTCTTTAGATGTATATGCGATATGGCAGCTGCGTTGTTGTTTAGGTTTGTCAATCTCCAGGAAGGAGAATCCCGTTACATCGTCATCGCCTTTTTGTTCGGCTAATTTCTCGAAGTTGATGCTTCTTCCATCGATGCGCATTGGTGTGCCGGTTTTCATTCTGTCGGCTTCAAATCCTAAGGTGACAAGCTGTTCTGTTATGCCAGAACTTGCGCTTTCTGATATTCTGCCGCCTGAGAATGACTTTTCTCCAATAAATATTCTTCCATTTAAGAAAGTTCCATTTGTAAGAATTACCGTTTTTGAATGGATGTCACCTCCCATAGAGCAGTGGACGCCTTTGATAATGTCGCCTTCGATGATAAGAGAATCGACATGATCTTGCCACATGTCAAGGTTGTTAGTTCTCTCGAGTACATTGCGCCATTCGCTTGAAAACTCAAATTTATCGCTTTGAACTCTTGGGCTCCAGACTGCTGGTCCTTTTGATTTGTTGAGCATTCTGAATTGTATCATGGTTTTATCAGCTATGATACCCATTTGTCCTCCTAAGGCGTCTATTTCTCGCACGATTTGTCCCTTTGCAATTCCGCCGACAGCAGGGTTGCACGACATAGCAGCCATAGCGTTCATATTCATCGTGACAAGCAACGTCTTATTGCCCATATTGGCAGATGCAGTGGCAGCCTCACAACCAGCATGACCTCCTCCTACAACAATAACATCATATTTGTTAAAAATCATAGTCCTTTATTTTCACGTGAAACAAATATCTAATTAAATATATAATAGTTATTTATGCCTGATAGAAAGGCAAAAATCTTCCTGTTTTCTCATTTCTTTCTCATCGTCCTCAGTCAAGTCATCAAAGCCTATTAGATGTAAAACTCCGTGTGCCATTACTCGATGTAACTCATCTTCAAAAGAACGATTAAAATTTATTGCATTATCTTTGATTCTGTCGATGCTAATATGAAACTCTGCTGATAAAATCGACTCGCATTCATTCAAAGGGAATGTGATAATATCAGTGTAAAAATCGTGTCCCAGCAGTTCTACATTCATGTTGTATAAGTACTCATCGCTACAAAAATAATAATACAATTCACCTACATGTTTCCCGTAGGTAACGACAAAGTCTCTTATCCATTCTTTTACGTCAAGAAACTTAGCATCAAGAGCTTCAACATCTATAAATTCTAAACTAATCATAATTAATTTAATTATTCTTCTTTAAGAAATATTCATTTATCTTTGATTTGTAAAAAGGTTGATAATCAATGCTATTGTTCTTTAAGAACTCCTGCTGTTTCCTTATACTCTCTTGGTATTCTATATCGTCGATATTGCGTTTCTCATAGGAACCTTTAAATTCTTCTGATTTACGTTTCTCTTCTTTTTCGCGTTCTTGTTGGGCGTTTTCAGCTTTAAGCATTCTTGAAAGAATGTCTTTGTTACGGTTTATGGTTTGTTGTGTAATTCTTTTATTTACAATATCTTCCTCTAACTTTTCCATGTCCTTTATGATTTTATTTATCCCATCATCTCCAACAATACCATCTTCTTTCATTTCGTTTAAAATGCGCTGCATCTCTTCTCTCAACATCTCTTGCTGAGCAGCCATTCTCGCAAATTCTTCGCTCATAGAACGAGGCTCTCCTTTACCTTGTTTTTGCTTCTCCATCTGATCTCTTAGTTGTTCTAATTGCTTGCCAAGTTGTTCTTGAAGGTCTTTCATATTTTTCATACTCTTACCTCCTTTATTTGGTTTCTTACTATCTTTTTGTTTTGAACAAGAACCACTCGCTTCCATCATGCTGCTATTCATTTCATTAAGAGATTCTGATAACATTAATGCTAAATTATTCATCGACATTATTGCATGTTGTTGTTTTGATACAGAAAGCCCAAACTTAAGTTCATTCATATCTCTCATTGCAGAACTTAGTTGTTCATCGATTATTTGTAACTCTGTAAAAACGAATGTCTTAATTGTAGGTTGTCGCATCGCCATCTTTCTTAATGAATCTCCGACCATAACAAAATTATCAACAATCTCTTTCTGTCTGCTTATTTTTGCCGATACAGAAGGATCGTCAACCTTCATTTTAGAAATTTCACTCATAAGTGCCTCTTCTTCATGCGATGATCTTACGACATTTTCCAATAAAATTCTTACCAAATGAGCATCTTCTCCAAGTTGTTCCATGCCAGCCATCATCATATCCGTTGTAAGTTGCTCAGCCATATCTTTAATCTTTTTCCCTGCATCTTGTTTCTTCTGTGAAGAACCAGCTTTGTTACCATTATTTTCCATCTCTAAAGACTCATCTAAATCATTTTTAATGTCTTCAACGGCATTTTCATCTTTTGAAATATTAAATGGATCTTGCAGTTTTTTATCTTTTTCTATAATCTCGTCAAGTTGTCTCATCAAAGAGTCAAATTGATGTTTGGCATCGTTGGCTGTTAAAGAATCATTGTTTTTCTCGTTGACTTTCATTAGATTATCTGATAAGTCTTTTAGCTTATCAACTAATTCGTTGAAGTCTTTCTCTACCTTCAGTTGTTCAAACAAGGATAGATTTCTATCCATCATATCTTGCAGTTCCTTGTTGTTTTTCTTTAAATCTTGCATCATCTGTTGCATTTTTTCACGAGGCATCTCCGAAAGAAGCTTCTCCATCTCTTCCATCATTTTCTTCATGTCATCGGGAATAACTTCTTCAAACAACTTCTGTATCATTTCCTGTTTCTGTAACAACTCTTCCGATAACAAGTCATTATCTTTGATAAATTCTTGTAATTCTTTCTGCTCTTGTTGTAGATTCTCCCACTCTTGCTGTATTTCTTTCTGTTTCTCAAGCAGTTCCTTAATCTTCTCTTTATCAGTCCAATCTAATTCTTTTTTCGACATCAGATCTTTCAGCATTTCTTCAATATCTCTGCGTAACTCTTCTAAACTTGATGTCTTTTCTTCTAACTTGGTAATGATATTCTCCTCGGAAGCATCTACAACAGAATCAAGAACTTCTCGAGTTGGGAGACTAAGGTAAAATAACTCAGAACGCGTTGATTTTGCTCCATTTACAGCGTCATTGTCCCAGACTTCAAAATATAATTTTGCCTCATCGCCTGGATACAAATCAAGAGTATCAGTGTCGAGACTATAGTAAAAAGATGTTCTTATTGTATTTTTATCAATATCTAACTTCTTGATAAACGACTGATTAGGTTTATTCTCAACTTCAAAATGAAGTAGCAGGCTGCTAAAACCATAGTCATCAGCTATCAATCCTGAGTAATAAGTCTGTTTAGAGAAACTTTCACTGAAGTTTTGGACTTGAATCTCAGGATAAAGATCTGGAATGACTTCAATGTTAAATAGAATAGGAGCGCTTGCATCGTTCCATTCATTTGCAGCTTTTATAATAAATTTCTGCGATTGTAAAGCCTTTAAACTCAATAGACATACGTCGTTGTCAGGCCTGATTTCCTTAACAATAGAGTCTTGTGTGATATACATTTTTGCGACATCAGAAGTGTGGAAAGTGTAGTTTAGTGTTGTTCCATGAGGCACTATAACGTGAGTTTTTCCCGATATAATCTCATCTTTTCTTTTCAGATACTTTGGGAAGACAAGCGCGGTTGAGTAACGTAGTAAGATAGGCGCGGGACGTACATCTATCTTAATAACAGGACTTTGATAATCGCTAGCTGAAATATGAAACTCCTTGGAATGATAAATATTGTTGAAAACATATCTATATTCATTATTTGAAACACGAGACATCATTCTGTTGCCCTCTTCTGTTGCTACAAAGAAGCGCTCTGGTATCTCATCGCCTGTCACTTTAATCTTGTACTCAACATCATCACCATGAACGACTTCTATGTTAGTCGATGGAAGCTCCACTTGAAACGGTAGTGGCTTCTCATACGTCTTATCATAATTTATTATACGAACTATCGGCTGCTTCGAGAAATCGGGAAGGAATATGAAAAGAAGCGCAACGACAATAGAGGCGCCAACAAAAATCTTAAAATATTTATAATTACCTTTTAGGTTGACAGCATCAGTGAATCTTATTGGAGCGAGACTATCTGTTTTTTGCTTTATCGCGGCAAGAAGTAATTCGTTATTTGTTGCATTGGCATTATCTACAAGTTGAAGAGTATTCAATAATTTATCGTTTATCTCAGGGAAAAATCTACCGATAATAACGGCAGCTTCTTTATCCGACATCTTTTTTCTAAATCTTATCAGATTTATCAAAGGAACGATAAAATAAAACAACAATAAAAATAATGCTACGATAATCAATAATATAAAGAGATAAAATCTTATTTGGCTCGAAGACCATGAGAAAAATTCTATAGCATTGAAAACGACAAAAGAAACAATCATCAACAAGGAACCTATCAAAATACCTTGTATCAATCTGTTAAGATAAAATTTCTTTATAAACGACTTTATCTTATCTAACAAAACATAATTATCTGATTGTTTATCTGTAGAAAACATCACATATTGAATAACAACTGCAAATATAATAAATTACAGCGATATGTAGTACTATTTAACAGTAATTTTGTACCTTTGCATTTTGAAACTAAAAATTTATGAAATATGGCGTCACACAATGAATTAGGTGCGATAGGGGAGCAGGTAGCGCAAGAATATCTCCTTAAGCATGGTTATCAGATTTTAGAAAAGAATTGGGTATGTGGGCATAAAGAAATAGATATCATCGCAAAGATTGATGATACTATTGTCTTTGTGGAAGTTAAGACTCGGCGTAATACATATCTTGTAGAGCCGGAGATAACGGTTGATGTCTATAAACAGCGTCATATTATATGGGCTGCAAATTCTTATGTCACTCGTTATCAGTACGACTTAGATGTCCGCTTCGACATAATCTCAATTGTTGTTGACAATAATAATGAAAAAAAGGTAGAACACATTCAAGACGCATTCTATCCTTCTTTTAGATAAATTTGGGAAATATGGGCATGTGCGGCATCACCATCTTGAACATGTGTTGCAGTTGCCTTTTCTTTTCTGTACGTTGACGGGTTTGTATGTAGAACATGACGACAATAATATTGCAGTCGTCAGAAGTGCTATTATAATAAGATTTCTTCTTTTCTTCATAATTATTTCTTTAGCCAAATAGAAGGATTTAAAGATGTTTTATTTTCTTGCCATATCTCAAAATGTAGTATCGTCTTTTTATCAGAGACATCGGTATGTATTCTGCCTATCTCGTCACCAGCTTTTACTGTGTCGCCTCTTTTCACATATACTTTGTCGAGGTTAGCGTATAAGGTGAAATACAATCCATGACGTACCAGGATAGCATTATTATTACCTTGCAATCTGACGAAACTCACCTCACCATCGAAGACGACTCTTGCCTTGGCACCTTCGGTAGTCGTTATGTCGATGCCTTTGTTGTTGGTGGTTACGTTTTTCTGAGTAGGATGTTTCACTAATCCGTATTTGCCTGTGATGATACCTTGTTCTACGGGGAATGGCAGTTTGCCCTTATTCTGAGCAAAGCTACCTGTCAGTTGATAATCTGCAGAAGTAGTATTGTTTTTCTTGGCAGCATTTTCTCTTTCTTTGGCTTTACGTACTTCTTCCGCTATAATATCTTCTATCTGTTTTTGTATCTCTTTAGTTTGCTTCTCTTTAGCAGCAAGATCTTTCTGTATCTGTCCTTCTCTCTTCTTGAGAGATGCGATGTCGTTTTTCAGTTTGTCACGATCTGACATTAAAGATTTTCGTTCTTCCTTCTCGTCAGCTAAGATCTTCTCTTTATCCTTTTTATTCTTTTCGTTTTTATCCAACTGAATGTTGATTTTGATTTGAGTGGAGTCTATCTCTTCAATCTTATCTTTCACTAATGCATTCAACTCTTGAATGTGGCGTATCCTTCTGATAGCCTGATTGAAATCTTCCGAAGAGAAAATGAAAAGCATACTGTTGATGTTGCTTCTGTTTCTGTAACTTAACAACAATAGATTAGCATATTCCTCACGATACGATTTCAGCTCTTTCTCTAAGTTAGATATTTTTCTCTTGTTATTCTGAATGTCTTTGTTGATAGCGTTGATCTGGTTCTGATAAGTCTTGATGAGTTTCTCTCTTTGATTTATCTGGGCTTGTAACAAGTTGACTTGATTTATTGTAGTCTCTTTGTTTTTCGACGTTTCTTTCAGTAGCTTCTCGGCAAGTTTGATGTCTTTCTGTATTGATTTTATCTCTTTCTCTAACGATTCCACAGTCTGGCAATTTCCCGATAATGTTAATAAGAATAACAAGGATAGAACTGCACAGAAGATATAACTTTTGCAGCTATGAGTTGATGATTTTTTAAGTCTTGTCATAGGTTTATCTTGTTATATTTTTTTGAAATGTTAAAAGGGAAATCTAATTTTTCTTCTGTCTTTATCTCAGAATAGTCGATTTCTATTTTTATGTTAGAACTATCGTTTGTTTCAAATATTATCTTTTTTGGCAGAATTTTTCCATCTATATTGTCGAACTTGTCGTATAAGAGGCTGATGCTGTTAATCTCGTATCTGCTTATCCTGAACGTCTCTGGTATAATCCAGAGCTGTTTCATCAACAAGCCATCTCGACTTGACTCTAATTTGTACAAATCGTTGTCGATACTTGTCTTATATCTGTCGCTGCGTTTAAGTTGACTGTCGTTTCCCACCAAGATGTTTTGTATATAACTCATAGAGGCGTCTATGGGGAGCATCTCTTTTATGTTATCAAGTGATTCTGATAGGTAAGTACGGTTACTTCTGTTAATGAATTTTATGGAGTCGTCTGTCACCATCACTCTTGCTACTTCAATACCGAGTTTCATTGATAGCGAGATCCATATCAGGCTGTCTTTCTGCATCCTGAGCTGTCCCTTCAATCCGAGAGAGTTCCTTTCGTCTTTAAATTTGATGTCGAGTTTTGTTTGAAGACTCTCGTAGTCGAAGCTGTTTTCATTTATCTCTCTCACAAGATGATTTGCATTATATGTGCGAAGATTCGATCTCATAACTTCCTTTTCTGAAGAGCAAGAACTCATCAGAAATAGTGTTGTTATGACAATACATGCGATCTTTGTCTTCATGTCATTCATATATCTTCTCATCTTTTATTTTCTGATCGATAAATTCAGATGTATCACCTAATTTCTTAGCTTTCTTCCAATTCTGTACAGCTTTCTTCACATCACCCAATTTATATAAGATGTCGCCGTAATGTTCATAGTTTACGCCTTGAGGATTTTTATCGTAGGAGAAGAGTTTTTCCATCCATTTCTTAGCTTCTTTGTATCGACCGAGTTTATACAGCACCCAGGCATATGTGTCGATGTATGTCACGTTTTTAGGATCTTCCTCTATTGTCATTGCCGACATCTTCAGTGCCTCGTCTAAACGTTCTCCATCAACAGCGAGGAAATACGCATAGTTGTTAAGTACATATGTGTCGTTGGGATCGTTTTTAAGGACCTTATCGTAATAGAGGTACATGTTTTTTTTGTCGCCTAACTGATGATAAGCATCAGCCGTGTAAGTGTCGAATGAACTTGTGAGTTTCTTGTCGGCAGACATAAACCTACCTTTTTTGAAGACATCTATCGCCTCGTTGTATCTTTCCATTTCCATCAACGATATGCCGTTGAAGAGGTAGAAGATAGGTTGTTCAGGATAGAAACGTAAGGCCTTGTTAGAATGTTCATATAACATATCAGAGTTGTTGAGTTCCATGTCGGTGAATACAAGTTGATACCATGATATGAAACTGCTGCTGTCTCTTTGTATTGCTTCTAAATAATAGGTCTGTGCTTTATCGTAGATCTCATTGTTGAAAAACACGGTGCCCATGACATAATATCCCAACTCTTTGTCTGGGTGCATCTCAATAAAAGCTTTGCCAGCCTCTTCGGCTTGTGAGATGGTGGTTTCATCATCGTCTTTTATGCTAAACCAATATTCATATATCTGAGCTTTAGTGTTGTAGTCGAGGTTTTTATTTTTTATCGACAAGATAAACTCCTCATAAGCCTTGTCGAGTTCTCCTTTCTTCTGATAATATTCCAACAATGAGATGTTGATATAAGGGTCCTCAGGATTCAGTTCTTTTATCTCAAGATATATCTCGTAGGCATCGTCTTCTCGTTTGTTGTTGACATATATTTCTGCTAACATGGAGAGATAACGAGTCTCATAAGGATATGCGTCAGAGAGTTTCTCCATTTCCTCGATGACTTTATCAGGCTTGCCTAACAGATTGTAAATCTCCATCTTCTGTAACGACAGATATTCATTAACTCCGACATTATCTTCAAAGACATCAAGTTTTTCTGTCACTTTCTCTAAGTCGCCAATATGCAGAAGAGCATCGATATAAGCCTCAAGATATTCTAAGTTGTTAGGCTCATCTTTAAGCAGATTGTCGTATATGTCAATAAAAGAATGATAGTCGTTATTCCTTCTGTAGAAGTCGGCAAGACGTATCTTATACCATTTGTTTGTGCTATCTAACTCAACAGCTTTTTTTATCATCTCGAAGCCTTTCTCTTGGAGACTATTTTCATTATATAAGCTACTTAGCTCATACATGCTGGCATGGTCTTCAGGGAAGGCTTCGAGAGCTTTCTCGAAATAATCTATAGCTTCATCATAACGCTCGTTGTATTTGCTCGCAATACCTTTTGAAAAGAACTCAGCATTCTTGACGAAGCCGTTCCTGTCCGACAGTGTGTCTTGACACAATGCATCGAGCGAGTTTGTCAGAAGTAAAGACAATATCGCAAATAATAATCCTACCTTATTCATTCTTTATCCTTCGTTGTTCACCTATAAAAACGCACTAATGCTTAATTATATTGCAACTTAACAACTATTAACTATTAACTGTACATTGTACATTGTTAATTGTACATTGTCAATTGTTAATTGTCAATTATTAACCGTCGCTGCTGCTCCTAAAATAGCTACGTTGTTATCAGGGAGTTCCGATACTCTGACATCGACGGAGCCTTTATAAACGAACAACAAGTTTTCTGCGAATGACTTTCTCACAGGGTTTAAAAGAACGTCGCCAGCTTTGACAGGACCGCCCATCAAGAAGACAGCTTCCGGTGATGAGAAAGAGCAAGCGTTAGCCATAGCTAAGCCGAGAATGTAACCCGTCTCTTCGAATATTTTAAGTGCCAATGGGTCGCCTGCGTTGGCAGCGTCGCCTACAGCCTTACTTGTGAGTTCTTCTGCAGGAATCTTGGAGAGCACGCCGTCATATTCTGGATTTTTCTCTAACATCTCTATCGCGGTGCGACGAATGCCTGTAGCAGAGGTGTAAGTCTCTAAACAGCCTTTAAGTCCGCAGCCACACTGACGTCCGCCAGGAATTACGATAGAATGTCCCAACTCGCCAGCTCCGCCTGTGGCACCGAGTAACAACTTACCATCGACGATGATGCCTGTTCCTACTCCTGTTCCTAAGGTGAACATGATGAGATGTTTCATGCCTTTACCACCACCGTAGATCATTTCGCCGAAAGCAGCGGCGTTAGCGTCGTTAGAGACAACGACTTTCACGTCCATATATTTATTGACGATTTCTTGTACGTTGAACTCGCCTTTGAAGTTGAGGTTGGTAGCACCGCTGAAAGTGCAGTTGTAGGTGTTGCCGTTAGGAGCGCAGATGCCGATGCCGTCAATCGTCTCTACTTCGTTCTCTTTCATCATCGCCTTGACATGCTCGACGATGTCTTTAAGATAGACTTCGATGTCGAAATATTTGTTAGTAGGAATGTTATGACGAGCGACGATTTTGCCGTCTTCTCTAACCAATCCGATGTCGGTATTGGTACCTCCAATATCAACACCAATAGAATATGTATGTGCCATAGTTTTAAAATTTTATTTGTGCAAAGATAATCAAAATCCTTCATAACTCTTCAGCTCGATGAGAACGGAGTTCATCTCGTATTGTGAAGCGTATAATTCCAACATGGCGTTCTGATAATATTCCACTTCCATGACGTAGTCTATGAGGTTCATCTCGCCTTTCTCAAAAGATTTCAACAGCAAAGCTTGACTGTCGAACTCTTGCAATGAGGTGGCGAGCGTGCCGATGTTTTCTTGCAGCGACTTGGCCTTCACAAATAAACTCGAGAGATAATTGTACGTCATCGACTTCTCGTTCGTGAGCATCATCTCCGTTGCCTCAGCTTTCATCTTGGCACTTTTAACGCTTCCTTTGTTATGCCATAAAGGCAACGAAAGTCCGATGTGTGGTCCGTGTTCTCTCTCGTCTTGTCCTATCTCCATGCCGTATCCAATGTTGATAGATGGAATCCACTCCGACTTCTTCAGCTTCACGTTCTGCTGTTCTAAGGCTATTTGCTGACGCATCTGCTCGAAGACAGGATTGCTCTGCTCCACATTAGAATACCATTCGTCGAAATTTTCTGGCAAGACGACAAGAGCGTAGTCCTCGTATTGGAAGTCGATGTCGTTGCCGCCGTTCATGGTCTTGAGATTAGCCATGAGGTTGTCGTAATGAATCATCTCTAAATCGTAATTGTTCTTCGCATTAGCGAGGTTCATCTTCGACTTGTTATAATCCAAGATGTTACATTCACCGAGTTCCATCATCTTCTGATAAGCGTCGGCGATCTTAACGGCATTGTCGTAAGTCTGCTTGAACAACTTAATCTTTGTCTTGCAGAAAACCAATTCGGTACAAAGATTCTGAACTTCAGTCAAGACGTTCATCCTTTCAATCTCATATTGAGAAGCAATGACTTGATCTGTCATCTTGATGATCTTATTCTGATTTGAATAGACTGTTGGAAAAGCTAATGTCT
>SUWU01000034.1 GCA_015061295.1 Lentimicrobiaceae bacterium | reverse complement strand
CTTGCATGTATTAGGCCTGCCGCTAGCGTTCATCCTGAGCCAGGATCAAACTCTTCTTTGTAATTTGTATTTCTTTCTTCTTTTTTTCTGTCTTGACTCGGATTTATTCAGAATTGATAAGGTTTTTACACTTACCTTTCAGACTTTAACTTGGATCATTCTCTCAAAGAACTGCGCTTAACAACCTCGCTTCTCTTCAACCCCTCGTTCCCGTTGTTTTGCGAGTGCAAAGATACACACTTTTCCTTTCCCTCCAACACTTTTCTAAACTTTTTTTCATTATTTTTTTTAATTATTTTTATTCCAACTGTAAATCAATAATTTATATCATGAAAAATGTCAAAATATCCGCAATTTTATTACGTTTTTACGACCCTTTTCACCTTTTTTGCTCCGTTTTAAGACCGATTCCGACAGAAAAATATCACAAAATCACAAATTCATCCAAAAAACATGACTGTTTTCACACCGTTTTTTTTTAAGACAACAAGGCAATAAGTCAATAAGACAATAAGACAAAGTCCAGCAGAGGATACTTGTTCATTAAAGACATATAACTCCAACAACAACTATTAACTTTTAACTCTAAACTATAAACCTTTATCACCCTTATAAACTTTACACCTTATTAATTAATAGTAGCAAAGATATTCTAAGAAGCATCCTTTATAGCAGCAGCCCCTCCCGCGTTAGGGATTGAAGCGGCATCCTTTGCGAACGGGTGCGGGAACGGGAGCAAAGATATAGCGGAAAGCCCGATGGCTTAGCCGGAACGCACAAAAAGAATTAACAATTAACAATATACTATTGAAAGTTAGAAGTTGAGAGTTAATTGGTGGAAAAGGGGGAAATATTATAGTGTATAATTGTGAGTTTAGAGTTTACTATACAAACATTTTTTTGTAAATTTGCAATATTAACATTAAAACAACAGAACTATGAATATTGGAGATAGAATACCAGAAGTTTTAGGCATTGACCAAGATGGTAACGAAATAAAAAGCAGCGATTACAGAGGTAGAAAGATTGTTCTTTACAGTTATCCGAAGGCTAACACCAGCGGATGCACTGCAGAGGCTTGCTCGCTTCAAGCTCATAAGGCTGAGTTGGAAGCAGCTGGCTATTCGATAATCGGCGTAAGCAAAGACAAGAAAGAGCTTCAGAAGAAATTCGCTGACGCTCAGGGATTGGAGTTTCCTCTTATAGCTGACACCGACACTACCCTACTCCAACAATTAGGTTGCTGGGGAGAGAAAGTGGCTTGCGGTCGCAGAACAATAGGGACTCTCAGAACGACATATCTCGTCAACGAGGAAGGAATTATCGAGAAGATCTTTACTCCGAAAGAGATAAAGACTAAGATTCATGCGGAGCAGATTTTAGAATATATCCACGAATAGACGCGAATATTGTTATCTCCGCGTATCTTATTTAGATACTTTACCTTTCTTATCAAAAATATCTTTTAGAACATAAGCCGATGGCAAAGCTCCTGATAACGTGAATTGTATAGTATCGTTACGAACATAAAAACTTCGTGGCAAAGACGATGTTATTTCTGTAATATCATCTTTTGAGACCTCAACAACGTCAAAATTAGGATTGTATCTCTCATTAAATAGCTCCTTCTTATCAGCATCTTCAACAGCTATTCCTATCACTTTTTCAACAAGTCCCGATTTCTCGTATTGTTTCAGATTCTCTATTGAGTTCATACAATGCGGACATGAATATGAGAATGCAAAGACTAAGTATGTCGTATCAGAAGAAAGTTTAACAACATCATTTATATGACTATCTTTTACAGCAATCTTTTTCTTAGGTTTCTTATTTGTCGAAGTGACATTATTATTAAGAGTAAAGCCACTCATAAAACCGACTATACTCATCGACAAAATAAACATTGAATTAACAAACCATTTCTCATCGATAGGTTCTTTAAGCGAAGACAACCACAAATCTACACATAGATAAATAAGTATTATATTTTTAACTATCGTAAATGTTGGCGATGAATTTAAGAAATTAATTTTGCCAAAACATCCACAATCTGTTATATCCTTAAAGATCCAGCCATACAAAAAGATTAACGTTAAACATGTTAAAAAAACAAAAGAAATAAATGAGACTCTTTTAGTTTGTATCTTAAAAAACAAAGACAATCCTAAGTATATCTCTAGCAAAATTATTATCAGCGATATAAACTCTACATTCCCAAATTCATATAAATTAATAGTCTGGGAGAATGATGTAGTATCTAACGATTTACTTATACCCGACACGATAAACACCAGACCAACAATAATACTATAAATATCTATTTTCTTTATTTTCATAGGTTATTATTAATTAAAAAGACTGACTAAGATTATAGCCAGTCTAAATTTATTTAAATCATTGATTATCTCTTTAAATTATCAAACACAATCAATTGTTCTAAATGTGTCATCATCTAAATCATCAACATATTCCAAAAGGCTAGCTAATTCAGAGCATGATTCAACATCTTCAAATTCGTCTAACTCTTCAGTTGTATCTACTTCAACGCCATTCCATCCTTCCCATGTGCAGAAGCAAGTATTCAATAATGCCTCACATGATGTTGTGAATGTAGTCAATCCCATTGCTAAGATTGCCAATACTACAAAATATCTCATTTTTTTCATTTGTTTTTTTACTCGGTTATAAACCATCGAGTTCATCGGCTTTTGTTATACATAATTTCAATCTAAGAATCTAATAACACGTAACAAGTTAAATGATAAAGATAATAGCTCCCAACAGAATTATAATTAGTATCGTTGGCAAATATATATATTTTTTCTTTATTACAAGAAATAAATTATAAAAAATGTATTAAAAATTATCTTCTAACGACTTTACAACACTTTCTCTCAGTTCGTACTCAATGTCTGTTAAGAAAATATCAGCAATTTCTTTTATTAATGTATCTCTATCAAAGTCATTTAACATCTCAGCTATCAACGATTTTCTTTCCGTTTCGCCTTGTTGTTGAATAAAATTATAAATTTTAACAAAATCAACGACATCTGCTTTCAAGGCCATCTGAACAAGATTCTGTTTCTTGACATCAGCTGCGTCAATTGCATAAATGAGACAATATATAAGAAATTCTTCTTTATTCATAACCTTGATTATATAGACGCATCAATGTGCATTTACATTGCAGGTAACATTTATACGTCTCTACGGATTTAATATTTTGATTTATAAATCAGGAAGACTGCAGGTCTTTTATTCCAGTCTTTTTTTATTTTTTTCCATTCTGAAATTGGCTTGCTCACGATTTCCTCGTCGGGCATTGAAATATTACAAGCCACGCAGAGCATAGTATTAGGGTGACAAGTTTTTGTCAGTTCCTCTATCATTGCGTTATTACGAAATGGCGTTTCGATAAACATCTGTGTCTCGTTGTTAGTAGAGGAGCGGCGTTCAATATTTTTTATCGCGTTGCTTCTTTCAGGAGATTTTATAGGCAGATAGCCGTGAAAGCAGAACGCTTGTCCGTTAAATCCAGAAGCCATCAATGCAAGAATCATGGCGTTAGGTCCTGTAAGAGGGACGACTTTTATTCCAGCTTGATGAGCGAGTTCTACTATAAGAGCTCCTGGATCTGCAACACAAGGTGTCCCTGCCTCCGACATCAATCCAATATCGTTTCCGTTCAACGCCTCGCCGAGATATGTCATCAAATCTGGATTATTCGATTTATCATGTTTATCCAATTCCACAAAAGTAAGCTCGTCGATAGGACAAGGCATATTCATTTTTGATAGCATGCGGCGTGCGGTGCGGACATTTTCCACAACAAAAAAGCGTATCTTTCTAACAATTTCTAAAGTCCCCTGAGGAATAACCTGCTCAGCTGTCGTTGCGCCAAGCAAAGTAGGAATGAGATAAAGTGTTCCAAATTGACGGTTCATCAGCAGATATTTTTCTCTATTTCTGAAGCTAAGGCTCTAAATTGTTTGTCGGTTTCCAAGAGGTTTGTGACAGTCTTAAGTGCGTGAAGCACTGTAGCATGATCTTTGCCTCCACACTGTTGACCTATAACAGACAGCGAGAGTTTAGTATGTTTTCTTGAGAAATACATCGCAAGTTGACGAGCCTGAACCAACTCGCGTTTTTTAGATTTAGAATAAAAATCTTCAATAGCAATATCTTGATAATTACAGATAACATTCACGATATATTCTACAGATACTTCTTGTATAGAATTACTTACAAATCTGTCTATCAACTGTTTTGCTAAATCTAAAGTGATAGCTTTCCTATTCAATGACGACTGTGCCATTAGAGAAATCAGCAAGCCTTCCATCTCACGTATATTCGACTTCACTCTTGAAGCCACATAATCAACCACCTCATCAGGAAGCACTATTCCCTCATTATAAGCCTTACGTTTAAGTATCTTAATACGAGTCTGCTCATCGGGAGTCTGCAAGTCGGTTGACAATCCCCATTTAAAGCGTGACAAAAGACGAGGTTCCATGTCTTTCAACTCGATAGGAGCCTTATCGCAGGAGAATATCAGCTGTTTTCCATTTTGTTGAAGATGATTAAAGATATGGAAAAACGCATCTTGTGTCTTATTCTTTCCCGACAAAAATTGAATATCATCAACGATAAGCACATCTATCATCTGATAAAAATGAACGAAGTCGTTTCTAGTCTTATTCTTACATGAACTCATGAACTGCTGAATAAACTGCTCAGCATTTACATAAAGCACTATAAGATTTGGATGATGTTTCTTCGTCTCCAAGCCAATAGCATGACAAAGATGCGTCTTACCGAGACCTGTCGGGCTATATATAAACAGAGGATTAAAAGCTGTCTTTCCCGGTTTCTCTGCCACTGCAAGACCTGCCGAACGAGCCAAGCGGTTGCAATCACCTTCTATATAATTATCGAACGAATAATTTTCATTCAACTGCGATTCAACTTTAATCTTATTGATACCTGGTACCGCAAAAGGATTAACGATCTGCTTCTCCGATTCTGTATCAAAATTAATTGGTACTCTTATCGCCGGATTGATAGTATTAGTTCTATCATTAGTTGGGACTCTCACATCCAAAGGATTCTCAGCATCCATAACGATACTATATTCAAGACGACCTTTAGGACCGAGCACTTTGTTGATAGTCAAACGTAACAGGCTGATATAGTGAGACTCAAGATATTCATATACAAACTGACTTGGCACTTGAATGGTAAGAATATCATTCTCATAAGCCACAGGTTTGATAGGCTCAAACCAAGTCTTGTAGCTCTGAGGATTGATATTGTCTTTTATCATTTTTAGACAATCTTCCCATATTTCGACACAATGTCTAATCATCTAACAAGTCAATTTTTATTAAAAGTTTATAAATCAGGTGATTAAAATTTCAAAGTTTATGCTAAAACTTTTCAACAAAAATGAGGACAAAAAAGTTAATAAAAAATGAAAAATTATATTGATTATTAATTTTCTTTGATATAAATTACGAGCAAGTGCGAGTTAGAAAAATCTGATAACGTAACAATAAGATTATTAAACAGTTCTAAGATAACACACTTCCACTCCGTACAATCTTTTCAGTTTCTCCACCACCCTATCAGAATCGTTTTTTCGCACCGAAATTTCCAAATAACAATTAAGTTCAAACTTAGGATTTTGTTGCTCAATACTTTCCTCTTTCAACACCCGCATCACCTCGTTCATGAGAGGATAGTCGAAGGTAACAGAATACACTTCATCGATGGTTTTTTCTATTACTGTCGCATTATCGAGAGCCTCTTTTGCAGCCGATTTATACGCATTGATAAGTCCAGGAACACCCAATTTTATCCCGCCGAAATATCTCACGACGACGACACATACATTTGTCACATCTTTGGAGAGTATCTGATTAAGAATGGGTTTACCCGCAGTCCCTGATGGCTCTCCATCATCAGAAGAACGATAACACGACTTATCTGGATTTATAATAAAAGCATAACAATGATGACGAGCATCGAAATACTGCTTTTTAAATTCCGCGACACGCGTCTTCACCTCATCTTCGCTATATACAGGAAAAGCCTTGGCAATGAACTTACTACCTTTCTCCTTATACAGTCCATCACCTTCGGAAGTCAATATTTTATATGTATCGTCAAACATCATTTTACCTAAGTCAACAAGACAACAAGTCAATAAGACAACGAGACAACATGTGGAGACCACAGCATTTTCTCGAATAACTTTAGTCTTTTGCCTTTTGTCGAAAATTACCGCAAAGGTAAGTTTTTTTTCAATACTTTTGCAGTATGAAAGTGGCATCAAATTTAGTTAAAGACATACGTAAATATTATTGCGATCAGCTTTGCTCCATTTACGACAAGGACGAAGCCAACACAATGATTCTTATCTTATTTGAACATTACTTCAATATTGACAGAGTTAAAATGGCTCTGGAACCCGACATACGTCTCAGCGAGTCGGAGATGCTGAAGATTCATTTCGCAGTAAAAGATTTGCTAAAAAACAAGCCGATACAATATATAATAGGAGAAACAGAATTTTGCGAATTTAAATTTAAAGTCAACGAGAATGTTTTAATTCCACGACCAGAGACGGCTGAAATGATTTATAAAATAGTCTCCAAGTCTCCAAGTCTCCAAGTCTCCAAGTCTCCAAGTCAGAGTCAAAGTCAAAGTCAGAGTTCAACAGCCAAAAGCCAAAAGCTAATTTTAGATATTGGAACCGGAAGCGGTTGTATCGCGATAAGTTTAGCAAAGATGCTTCCTGAATCTCATGTTTATGCTCTTGATATTTCAGAAAAAGCATTAGTTATCGCGAAAGAAAATGCTAAAATCAATGACGCAAATATCACTTTTATTCAAGATGATATTTTGACAATGACAAAGACAATGACGCAGACTAAATTCGATATTATTGTCAGCAATCCTCCATATGTAAGAGAGTTGGAAAAAGCTGACATGCGAGATAACGTCTTGAAATGGGAACCACATAACGCATTGTTTGTCAGCGATGACAACCCTCTGATTTTTTATAGAAAGATATTAGAATTTGCAAAGAGTCATTTAAAAGAAAACGGAGAAATCTGGTTTGAGATAAACGAATATCTTAGCAAAGAAATGATCGATTTATGCCACGAGTTAGAATTTTCCAATGTTAAAATACATAAAGATTTCAGAGGGAAAGAGAGGATTATGGCAATTTATAATTCATAATTAAAAGTTAATCGACGCGTCTCTACAAATTTTCAATTTTCAATCGAACATCACTTTAGGATTCATTACGTTAGGGCTTTTCCATTCGATACCTCTTTTGGCGAGCGCCGCTCTCTTCGCGCTCCAATACATAAAGCAGAATCCCATGCAACGAGGCTCGTCTTTCAATTGTTCATCTACTTCTTTCTCAACATCATAAATTACTTTCTCCCATTTCTCGGAAGCTTGCACAGGGTCTGTTTTCAATGTTCCTCCCAAATTATTCCAGCAATTCATACCATAATCCCAATCCACTATATTTCCATTGACAACCCAGGAGAGTTTCTCGATATATCCATCAACAGTACGGAAATAATATTTATCCATATCCTTTCTCAACTCATCATTATAATCGGATTCACACTTATAATGCAGGCACAATCTGTAATATTCGCAATATGACTGATAAAGACGAGGCGTTTCTTGGGCACTTATGTAATCACCTTTCAAGATAATCTCAATAAACCAAGCTCTTAGAGCAGGATTTATCTCTTCATCTCTTTCAGGTGACAAATCCTTGAGAATATGCAGAAAGCGCTGAGCCAGCGGAATATTCTTCCAGATATTTCCTTCATCCCTATTAGCTTTCATCTTATCATACAAATCAATAATTTCGTGTGACTCAGAATCCCAATTAACATCATCGGAATCATCTATGCCAAAGTAAAACACGAAACGCTCCGACTCGCTTATATATTCGTTAGGAATATTATATGTCGGCGTTCCCAACACCTGCCATTCTCTGTTGAGCCTATAAGTCACATCCTTGAAGGTGAAGACCATCTCCTCTTCATCAATAGAAATCACCTCGAGTTCATCATGGTCGAAGAAATTGAACACGTTGCCATTTTCTATATTCTCAATAAGAGCATATTCTCCAGACACTCTTCTATTTCCGATGCTCATATCCCTCGATTCATAGATGCGAGCCACTCTAAATCGTTGATTCATACACAAATTATATTTATGCTTACAAAATTACTAAAATAAATTCTCAAATCAAATTATAATTTCCAAATAATTATCATTAGACGAGATTAAAAAAATCTTCATACTTTGGACTTTTGTCATTAGTCTTTTTTCGTATCTTTGCAAACGAAAAGCGACTGTCGCAGGCAGGAGGAATTCTGCGTGAGGAAAGTCGGGACAGCACAGAGCGCCATACTTCTTAACAGGAAGGTATCTCAAGAGATAACAGCAAGTGCCACAGAAAATTACCGCTCTTCGGAGCAAGGGTGAAAACGTGAGGTAAGAGCTCACGCGAGATTATGGCGACATAGTCTCGGGGTAAACCTTATGGGCTGCAAAACCAAATATACCGACGTCTAAGGGCTGCTCGTCCGAGTCGGGAGGGTAGGTTGCTTGAGTCTGTCGGCAACGACAGACCTAGAGAAATGACAGTCACCTTGGCGACAAGGAACAGAATCCCGCTTATGCTTTTTTTGTTTTTTTTGACCGTAATACGGTCAAAAAAAACAATTTTTTCGTTATCTTTGTCGTTCATAATTAGTCATTAATTTTTATTCAAAAAAACAACTATGAAATACATCATCAGACATTTCATCTTAACAATAATAATATTCACAAGCATCTGTGTTTCAGCACAAAAAGAAGTCAACCAATACGATCCTATTTCCACTTTTGAAAGAGGCGTGATGCTTTTCAACAACAAACATTACGGCGGAGCCTTAGATTGTTTCGAACAATATCTCTCATCACCAGAGAAGAAAGACGCACAAGACCTGATGATGGCAAAATATTACGAAGCAGCATCGTCGTTATATCTAAACAACAGCAAGGGAGAGACAAAAATCATCACCTTCATAAAAGAGAACCCCACCTGCATAATGACCGACCACGCCAAATTCCTTTATGCCAACCATCTCTTCAACAACAAAAAATACCGCAACGCGGCAAAAACATATGACGAAATAAACACCAAATATCTCAACAAAGAAGAACAAATTGAATGTAGATATAAGCAAGGATATTGTCATTATCAGACGCAAGAAATTGAAGAAGCATGTTCAATCTTCAAGGAGGTATCACAACAAAACAGCCTATATCGAGATGACGCTCAATACTATTACGCACATATACAATATACTAACGGCAACAAAGAAGAGGCCTACGAATCTTTTCACAAGTTAAAAAACAGCAGCAAGTATAAAGACATAGCAGAATTATATATCACACAGATCAACTACGACAAAGGCAAGTACGAAGAAGTAATAAAGAATGGCGACAACGTCTTAGGTAAAGTAGATAAAAACCGTAACACAGAGTTAGCCTTAATGATAGCAGAGTCGTGGTTCCAGCAAGGCGACTATTCAAAGAGTCTTGAATATTACGACATTGCAAAAAGCAACACGCGACGTCAGATGCCGAGAGAGGTAGAGTTTAAGATAGGATTTTGCAAGATGAAAGGCAGCGACTTTGAAGGAGCCATAGCGCATTTTGAGGAAGTCACCGACAGTGACGACGAGTTAAGTCAATACGCCTCATATTACATGGCACAATGTTATTCTAACATAGGAGAAGACAAATTTGCAAGAAACACTTTTTATAAGGCTTACAAATCAGGTTTCAACGACAGCATCAGCGAGAATGCCCTCTTCAACTATGCAGCTCTGAGCTTCATTCCAGGCATCGACCCTTTCAACGAAGCCGTCGCCACCTTAAACGATTTCATTAAAAACAAACCTAACTCAAAACGCATCAAAGACGCTCAAGAGATGACGATACATCTGCTTCTCAACAATAAAGACTATGACAACGCACTTAAAAACATAGAACAATATTCAACATTAAGCAAAGAATTAGAAAACATACAATCGTTATTGACATATAGTCTCGGCATTCAATATTACAATGAAGGACAATGGGACGAATCTATCAAACATCTGTCGAATGTCACCAACAACAAAAACGCCGATAACGTCACACGCGCCGAAGCAACTTATTGGCTCGCCGATGCATATTATCAGAAGAAAGACTTTTCAAATGCTAACAAAGCATTCCAAAGATTTATCAAGCTACCATCAGCCAACACTCTCGACGTATATCCCCTCGCCTATTACAACATAGGCTATATCATGATGAACAACGGCGACTTCAACAACGCATCACAAAGATTTAAGGAATATATCAACTACGACAAATCTGCCGATAAAAAGAAAAACAGCGACGCTTGGATGCGCATCGGAGACTGTTATTTCATTCAGAAACAATATAACAGCGCTATAACATCGTATGGCAATGCCATAAAAACAGATAGCAGAAACGCCGACTATGCACTATATCAACAAGCAATGGGATATGGAGCCTTAGGTAAGACTAACGACAAAATAAACAGCCTTAACAATCTGACTAACAAACATAAAAACTCATCATTCTACGACAAAGCCCTCTATGAGATAGGAATGGCGCACCTGAGTAGCAACGACAGCCGCTCCGCCATCAGCTCCTTCGACAAATTAATAAAAGAAAAGCCAAGATCATCATACTCCCGAAAAGCCCTCATGAAAATAGGTATGATATATTACAACAACGATGAAAACGACAAAGCCTTAGAAAGACTCAAAGAAGTTGTTGCTCATTATCCTAACACCGAAGAATCGCGTGAAGCTCTCAACATCATCAGCAACATATATCGCGACAGAAACGACATACAATCCTATTTCACATACGTTGAAGAAAATCAGCTTGGCAATATTAGCGTCGATGAACAAGACTCGCTGTCGTACAAAACCATAGAAGACTTCTATGTAAGCAGAAAATATAACGAGACGTTAAAAGGAGCCAATCAGTACATAGAGAAATATCCTAATGGCTCGTATCTCCTCAACGTTCATTATTACGCCATGAAATCGATGGACAACCTCAACAAAAAAGAAGGCATCAGGAAACACATAGAATATATCATCAACCAGCCAGATAACGACTACACTGATAACGCGCTGCTGCTCATCGCCAGAATGGACTACGACTCATCATATTATGAGAGTTCCGCAACTTATTATGAGCGTCTCATCAGCATAACAGAAAACAACAGCATCATGACAGAGGCTACAGAAGGCAGCATGAAGAGCTACTACTTCAACCAACAATATGATAAAGCCATCGAAAAAGCAAACTATCTCCTTACAATAACAGACATCAACGAAAACCAAAGAAAGCAAGCCAACTACATACTTGGCATGTCGTATTACAACAAAGAAGACTATAACGAAGCAAAGAAATATCTTGACATATGCTCAAAAACAGATAAAAGCCATATAGGTGCAGAATGCTCTTATTACGTAGCATCATGTCTATATAAAACAAATAATTACGATGAGGCTGAGGAACAAGTCTTCTTCACTTCAGACAACTTCAATTCTTACATCGAATGGACAGCACGCTCATTCATCTTACTCAGCGACATCTACGTAGCAAAAGACAACATCTTCCAAGCCAAAGAGACTCTAAAAAGCGTCATAGAAAACTATCCTAAAGACAGAGACGATAGCAATGACATCATTAAAGAAGCTAAGGAGAAGCTTTTGAAAATTAATAGTTAAGAGTTAAAAGTTAAGAGTTTAGAATAAATAATTACACATAGATACAGTATGAGAAACAACCTTTTAATATTTATAATTTTACTTCTGACATGTAGTCTATCCATGGCTCAGTCGCATAATGAAGAAGTCACTGTTGAAGGCTCTTACACACCACATATCAAGAAATCGGAGCGACTCACTCAGACGCCCGATACACCAAAGCACGAGTTCAACATACCTCATTATGAAGTCAACACAGAAGACTTCTTCTACAGCTACAAGATAGAGTCGGAGCCCATCAGTCCTATACAATACAAACAAAACGGAGGGTACGACATTACAAACAACTTCATCAAGTTGGGTCTCGGCACACGTCTCTCACCCGACCTCATCTTCCGTCATTATTCCGACATCACAAGAAGGATGAGCTTAGGATTAGGGATAACACATAACTCCACATGGCTTGGCATGAAAGACTACGACAACGCAAAATACATGAACAATGCTTTTAAACTATCAACGACAAACCGTTTCTCAGGATTTCAACTACATTCATACATAAACTATCATTATGACACTTATCATCTAAACTATGACAATGACGGTGACTATGACTATGACTATGACAATGACAGTGACAATGACTATGACGGTGATGCTAATACAAGAAGGGAGATTCATTCATTGAATGTGAAGTTGTTGGCTAATAACAATCAGACGAGTTATAAATCTTTATACAACGAATTTCTTTTAGATTACAGCTACACCGGCATTCGAGGAGGCATACAAGAAAACCTCGCCAAGTTCAAGGCTCACCTCGAACATTCCAATTCATGGTTCAGAAAAAACAACGGAGTACAGACGCTTTCTGCCGACATAGAAGCCGACATCAACAACATCAGTCAGACCCTATTCTTAATATCCGCCAATCCATACCTTGCCTTCGACGGAGAATATTATAATCTACATCTCGGTTTTAGAGTCGATGCCAAGACCAACACCACAAGTATGGGAGGCATCTATCCCGACATCAAAGGAAGCCTCTACCTCTTTGAAAGGAACTTTGAAGTATATGCAGGTCTCGGCGGAAAGACTAAAATCAACACTTTAAAAGAGATACTCACAGAGAACCCCTTCATAATCTCCGATATGACTAAGTTCGGTGAGTTTGACTATGAAAAGACGAAGATTGATTTTCAAGGAGGATTGAATTTCAAGGCTTTGAACAAAATCAGCGGACACGCTGGAATAAGTTATAGAAAAATCGACAACCATGTCTTTTACGTAAGTTCCATAGATCAAGTTGGAGCTTTCGACATCATCCTAAACAACTGTAACATCTTCAACTTCGACTTCGACTTGATTTACAACATAAGAGAAGACATCAAGATAGCTGCAAGTTTCGCTTTCAATAAGTATGATATGATTTATGAAGAATGCAACGACTCGTTGATAGATGCAAATGAAGAGATCGTTAACAAGAAAGCATGGTATAAGCCAGAAACAGAGTTTATGTTAAAAGGCATTTATAGTATGAATGACAATTGGGATTTCAACATTGCAGCATATGTAGAGGGAAAACGATATGCTTTGATAGGCTATGAAACCACAGAAAAACTGAAACCTGTCTGCGACATACAGTTAGGCTGCGACTATAATCTCAACGACGAGCTATCGTTTTATGCAGAGATAAAGAACTTAATCCACAACAAATACCAGATGTATTACGGATATCCGAGTTACGGATTCCAAGCATTCTTAGGATTTAAGTATAGATTTTGAGATAAGGAATTCATTCAATAAATACCTTCATTTTTCCAATAAATTTTATCGTGTAATTTGTAGTATTACACGATTTTTTTTATTATATTTGTGCCTTAATTGACATTCATTTTTAGGAATTAATAACAATAATAATTACTATATAAAACAATGACAGAAGAAGTAAAAAATGTTGCTGCCAGCAATTATAATGCAAGTAACATTCAGGTTTTGGAAGGACTCGAAGCAGTCCGCAAACGTCCAGCGATGTATATCGGCGACGTTAACGTAAGAGGTTTACACCATTTGGTTTATGAGGTTGTTGACAACTCCATCGACGAGGCGATGGCTGGTTATTGCAACACCATCGACATCAAGATATTAAAAGACAATTCCATCCGCGTAGCCGACAACGGTCGTGGTATCCCAACAGGATGGCATGAGAAAGAACAACGCTCAGCTCTTGAAGTGGTTCTCACAGTACTCCACGCTGGCGGTAAGTTCGACAAAGGCTCATACAAAGTATCTGGCGGTCTCCACGGCGTCGGTGTGAGCTGTGTCAACGCTCTCTCCAAACATCTCATCGCCGAGATACACCGCGAAGGTAAGATATTTAAACAAGAATACGAATACGGAAAACCTATAACACAGGTAGAAGTGATAGGCGAAGCAGAAGACACAGGAACCATCATCACCTTCACTCCCGACGACTCTATCTTCCTCACCAACGTATATGACTACGAGACACTGTCGAAACGTATGCGAGAACTCACATACCTCAACAGAGGCATCAGCATCACTTTGACAGATGAACGTGAGACCGACGAAGAAGCTAACATAATTCAAAAGAGCGAGACATTCCACTCCGAAAACGGTCTCGCCGACTTCATAGATTACTTAGATAAAAACCGTGAGAAACTCACTCCAGAGCCTATCACCATAGCGGGCGAGAGCGACAACGTCCCTGTAGAAATAGCTTTGGAATATAACACATCCTTCTCTGAGAACCTTCACTCATACGTTAACAATATCAACACTCACGAAGGTGGTAGCCACCTCTCAGGATTCCGTCGTGGCTTAACAAGAACACTGAAGTCATACGCCGAGAAACAAGGAATGTTCGCCAAGTTGAAATTTGAAATCAACGGTGACGACTTCCGCGAAGGATTGACAGCTATCATCTCCGTCAAGGTTCCAGAACCACAATTTGAAGGACAGACAAAGACGAAACTCGGCAACAGCGAGGTGATGGGTATCGTTGACAAGATCGTCAGCGACCGTCTCAACAACTATTTAGAGGAGCATCCTAAAGAAGCTAAGATGATCGTCGATAAGGTTGTTCTTGCTGCGACAGCACGTCACGCCGCTCGTAAAGCCAGAGAACTCGTACAACGCAAAGGAGCTCTCTCAGGCTCAGGACTGCCAGGTAAGCTCGCCGACTGTTCTGACAGAGACCCAGAAAAAGCAGAACTCTACCTCGTTGAGGGTGACTCTGCAGGCGGCTCTGCAAAACAAGGTCGCGACCGCTCGTTCCAAGCTATCCTTCCTCTGAGAGGTAAGATCCTCAACGTGGAAAAAGCAATGCCTCACAGAATATTCGAAAGCGACGAGATAAAAAACATTTATACCGCTCTCGGTGTTACTATAGGTACAGAAGAAGACAGCAAGGCTTTGAACATAGAGAAACTAAGATACCATAAGATTGTCATCATGACCGATGCCGACGTCGATGGTAGCCACATCTCAACATTGATACTCACTTTCTTCTTCCGTTATATGCCTGAACTGATTAACAAAGGTTACGTCTATATCGCAACACCTCCTTTGTATCTCATCAGAAAAGGCAAAACAGAACGTTACTGCTGGACAGAAGAAGAACGCGCTCAGATAACAAGAGAATTGTCGGCTGACGGAACAGAAAAAGGATTACACATCCAACGCTATAAAGGTCTCGGTGAAATGAACCCTGAACAACTATGGGATACCACAATGAATCCTGCTAACAGAACATTACGCCAGATCTCAATAGAAAACGGTGCCGAAGCTGACTATATCTTCTCAATGCTCATGGGCGATGAGGTAGGCCCACGCCGCGAGTTTATAGAACAGAACGCAACATACGCAAACATCGACGCTTAAAACAAAAAATCATATATGGAAAACGACAACAAATTAGACCTCTTAACAAAGAAAATATACGAGGAAGGCATCGAGAAAGCTCAACAAGACGCTCATGATATTCTTGATAAAGCTCAGTTAGAAGCACAGAATATCATCGACGAGGCTAACGCTAAAGCTAAGGCTATAGTAGATAAAGCTAATAACGAGGCTGCAAGTCTTAAACAAAAGACCGAGACTGAGATTAGCATGAGTGTGAAACAATCTGTTGCTGCCTTGAAGCAACAGATAACAAATCTTATCTCCAACAGCATCGCTGCTGACATGTCAACGGCAGCCTTCAAAGACGAGGATTTCGTCCGCGAACTCATGAGTAAGATAATAGAGAAATGGAACGCAGAAGGTAATCTCGACCTTAACGTGATAATGAATCAAAAAGAAAAAGAAGAGTTCGAGAAATATCTTACTGCTAAACATAAAAATCTGTTAAACAATAATCTCACTCTCGTATCCAACGACAATCAAAAAGATGGATTCGTCATTCAGCCAAAAGATGGAAGTTACAAGATAACATTCTCAGAGAAAATCTTCGAAGAGTTCTTCAACACATACATCAAAGAATACTCAAAGAAATTGTTGTTCTCATAATTTTGACAATCAACATAACACTATCATATTTCAACAATGAATATAGCTGGAGGAAATTATTATTGCTTGATAGCAGGACTGCCAGAGATAAGTCCCGACGACAAGAAGTTAAGTCTTTCTGTCAGAGAGCTTCGCTCTTATCTCAACGACTATCTAACAAAAAAAGAAATTGACATCATCAATCTTTTTTTCTACCCTAACGACAACACTCAGATACTACGTCTTTTGCAGAAACAAGAGGCTGACCCTAATCTTCAGACTGTATTCACGACATCGCAGTTGGAAGACGAGATACAAGATCCGATATTCGTACCATCATACATGAAAGACTATCTCTTAGACTTACAGAAAGAAGATAGAGAAATTTCGAATCGACTGCCAGAAGTAGAACTCAGCGAGAGATATTGGAACTTCATGCTTTCACAAAGAGAGAGACTCGTCAAGAGATACGCCGAGTTTTCTCTCAATATAAAAAACCTCATCACAGCATTAAATTGTCGTAAATATCATTTAGATATTGATAAAGAAGTCATTGGCAACTCCTATTTTTCAAAACAGCTGAAGACATCACGAGCAAAAGACTTCGAGTTATCAGATGATTATCCTTATGTTGATCAAGTTTTAAATCTCTTTGAGAAAGACAATAACACAGCCGAACGTGAATATAAGATCGACATGCTTTATTGGGAGTTTCTTGATGAGATGACAGGACATAAATATTTCACTTTCGACAATGTGATTGCTTTCATGCTTAAACTGATGATATTAGAACGTTGGAGTAAGATGACGACAGAGCAAGGCAAGACGATTTTCCGTGAATTGTTAGAGCGTTTCAAGAATGAGTTTCAGTTTGCTAAAGAATTTGACATATAATTAGGGAAAAAATAAAACACCATATAACATGAATAAGACAACAGGAAAAGTAGTAAGTATCATCTCCAACTTAGTCTTGGTTCGTATCGAAGGCGACGTCTTCCAGAACGAGATATGTTACATCTTCTTAGGAGAAGAAAAGCTGATGGCTGAGGTTATTAAGATCATCGGCGACATAGCTTACGTTCAAGTTTTCGAAAGCACACGCGGTTTAAAGCCAGGCTCTAAGGTTGAGTTTGAAGGACATATGCTCGAAGTAGAACTCGGTCCAGGATTATTATCGAAGAACTTCGACGGACTTCAGAACGACCTTGACAAAATGGAAGGTGTGTTTTTAAAGAGAGGTCTTTACACTCCAGCTCTGGAAAACGATAAGAAATGGGCTTTCACTCCTTTGGCAAAGGTAGGCGACAAAGTCATTGCAGGCGATTGGTTAGGAAATGTTAAAGAAAATTGGCTCGACCATAAGATCATGGTGCCTTTCAAATTTGAAGACGAATATACGGTAGAGACCATCGTTGAAGAAGGCGAATATACCATCAACGATGTCATCGCCACACTGAAAGACAAAGAAGGTAAGACGCACGATGTCACCATGGTACAGAAATGGCCTGTGAAGTTAGCCGTCAAAGCATATAAAAACAAGCCGCGTCCATATCGTCTGTTAGAGACAGGCATCCGTGTCATCGACACTATGAACCCTATTTTAGAGGGAGGAACAGGTTTCATTCCAGGACCTTTTGGAACGGGTAAGACCGTGCTTCAGCACTCTTTGGCAAAACACGCCAATGCTGACATCATCATCATGGCAGCCTGCGGTGAACGCGCCAATGAGGTAGTTGAGATATTTGCTGAGTTTCCTCATCTTGAAGACCCTCGTACTGGAAGGTCGTTATATGAAAGAACCACCATCATCGCCAACACATCCAACATGCCCGTTGCAGCTCGTGAGGCTTCAGTATATACAGCCATGACGATTGGCGAGTATTATAGAGCTATGGGATTGAAAGTATTCTTGTTGGCTGACTCCACCTCACGTTGGGCGCAGGCACTTCGCGAGATGTCGAACCGTTTGGAAGAGCTGCCAGGACAAGATGCCTTCCCTATGGACTTGTCGGCTATCATAGCAGGATTCTACGCACGCGCCGGAATCGTTTATCTCAACAATGGCGAGACAGGCTCCGTCACATTCATCGGAACAGTATCTCCAGCAGGCGGCAACTTAAAAGAACCAGTCACAGAATCAACGAAGAAAGCTGCACGATGCTTTTACGCTCTTTCACAAAACCGCGCCGACTCTAAACGTTACCCTGCCATCGACACCTTAGACTCTTACTCAAAATATTTAGAATATCCTGAGTTCTTGGAATATGCCAAAGATAAACTCGATGAAAACTGGGTGAACTTAGTCAACGAGGCTCGCAACATCTTGGTAAGAGGTAAAGAAATGGAGGAACAGATCAACATCCTCGGCGACGACAGCGTGCCAATCAGCTATCATATAGACATGTGGAAATCGGAATTTATCGATTTTATCATACTTCAGCAAGACGCTTTCGACAAGATCGATGGCAATACATCATTAGAACGTCAGGAAGTCATGTTAAAGAAGGTAATTGATGTGACACGTTCAGAGTTTAAATTTGAAGGTTTTGAAGAAGTAGGCACCTATTTCAAGAGACTTATCAACGCTTTCCGCCAGATGAACTACACTGTCTTCAAGTCGGAAGATTTCCACAAGTCAGAAGAAGAAGCTAATGCCATCATAGAAGAAAGAATAGTCAAATAACAGAAAAATAAAAATTACATATATGAGTGCATTTCAAAAAGTTTATACAAAGATCAGCAAAGTCACCAAAGCCACATGTAGTCTAAAAGCTACGGGTGTTGGTTTCGACGAGCTTGCATATATACACGGACGTTTGGCTCAGGTTGTGAAGATCTGGGGCGACGAGATCACGTTGCAGGTCTTCTCTGGCACAGAAGGCATCCCCACCAATGCGGAGGTAATATTCTTAGGCAAGGCTCCTACGCTAAAAGTCAGTGACGAGTTATGCGGACGTTTCTTCAACGCCTTCGGACAGCCTATCGACGGCGGCCCTGAAATTGACGGTGAAGAACGCGAGATTGGAGGACCTTCCGTAAATCCCGTTCAACGTAAACAGCCTTCAGAACTCATCGCTACAGGTATCGCTGGCATCGACTTGAACAACACATTGGTTTCTGGACAAAAGATACCATTCTTTGCAGATCCCGACCAGCCATATAATCAGGTGATGGCTAATGTGGCGATGAAAGCACAGACCGACCGTATCATACTCGGTGGCATGGGTCTCACCAACGACGACTATCTTTATTTCAAGAACTTATTCGAAAACGCAGGTATCTTAGACCATATCGTCTCTTTCGTTAACACCACCGAAGCTCCTCCTGTAGAACGTCTGCTTGTCCCCGACATGGCACTCACAGCAGCAGAATACTTCGCAGTTGACAAGAACGAGAAAGTGTTGGTGCTTTTGACCGACATGACATTATACGCCGACGCCTTGAGTATTGTATCTAACCGTATGGATCAGATTCCTTCTAAAGACTCAATGCCAGGTTCTTTATATTCTGACCTCGCCAAGATTTATGAGAAAGCCGTGCAGTTCCCAAGCGGAGGCTCGATTACCATCATAGCTGTCACCACATTGTCAGGCGGCGACATCACACACGCTATCCCAGACAACACAGGTTATATCACAGAAGGTCAGCTTTTCTTACGTAAAGACACCGAGATAGGCAAGGTCATCGTTGACCCATTCAGAAGCTTGTCACGTCTGAAACAATTGGTTATCGGAAAGAAGACACGTGCCGACCATCCTCAAGTGATGAATGCGTGTATCCGTCTCTACGCCGATGCCGCTAACGCCAGAACAAAACTCGAAAACGGCTTCGACCTGACAGATTACGACAACCGCGTCTTGGATTTCGCTAAAGAATATTCCAACGATCTGCTCGCCATCGACGTCGATCTCAAGATAGAACAAATGTTAGACACAGCATGGAATCTCTTCGGCAAATACTTCACAAAATCAGAAGTATCTATCAAGAAAGAGTTCATGGATAAACATTGGGTTGGTAAAGGAGAATGATTGCCAATAAAATAAAATCATAAAATTATGGCAATAAAATTTCAATATAATAAGACGTCGTTACAACAGCTTGAGAAGCAGCTGAAGATACGTGTGCGCACGCTTCCTACTATCAAGAGTAAGGAGTCGGCACTGCGTCTCGAGGTAAAACGCTCCAAAGAAAAAGTAGAAGAGTTTGATGAGAAACTCGAAAACATCTTGAGAGAGTCGGGCGACATACTTCGGCTATGGGGCGAGTTCGACCCTGAACTTATCAGCATAGAAGACGTTAAGTTCAGCACCAAAAAGATAGCTGGTGTCAACACTCCTATCTATGAAGGCGCTACATATAAAATAAAAGAATTCAGCATTTTCAATATGCCGTCTTGGATATTAGATGGCATCGAATATATGAAATCGTTGATCGACATCACATTGGAACGCGAGTTCTGGCTACGTAAGATGGAGCTACTCAGCAAAGCAAGAAAGAAAACCACACAGAAAGTGAATCTTTATGAGAAAGTGCAGATACCTGGATTCGAAAGCGCAATACTCAAAATTAAACGCGTGATGGAAGACGAGGAGAACCTTTCTAAAGCAGCTCAAAAAATAGTTAAAATGCGTCAAGAAGAGGAGGTTACATCATGATTACTCCAATGACAAAACTGACGATGCTGATTTATCATCGCGACTACAAGAAATTCCTCAACGACCTCCGTGATCACGGCGTTGTTCATGTTCATGCTAAGAAAGAAACGCTGCAAGATGATAACATGAAAGCTAAGATGACGGAAGTGAAACATGTTAATAATGTGGTGAAGCTTCTGGAGAAGTCAACAAGTCAACAAGTCAACAAGTCAACAAGTGAAGTTGCATCGCGACAACTCGGCGACTTAAAAAACGAAGCTCTCATTGCTCATATCGACAAGAAATTCGCGGAGATTGACAGCATCCAACAAGAAATACTTTCTTTACAAAAAGACGACAACATCTATGCTCAATGGGGCAAGTTTCCTGAAGAGAGATTAAACCTTATCAAAGCTAACAATTGGGACGTGCGTTTTTTCACAGTGCCAAGCAAGAAATACGACAACGCTTGGGAACAAGAATTTAACGCCTTCTTAGTTAATGAGGTGTCTGGATTTTCATACTTCACGACATTCACTCCTAAAGATAAGGACGTCAATATTAATGCGGAAGCTTTCCATTTCCCAACAATGACAAAATCAGAAATTGAGAATAAGATTGAAGAGCTTAAAAATGAGTTAAACGACATCAAGACTTATCTCTCCGATGTTGCAGAAGAAGCTATCAATCATCTCAATGAATACAAGCAGTCGATTATTAACGATGCCAATTTCTATAAAGTCAGTGAAGCAGCACAACGTTTAGCCGACGACAAGATCATGGCATTGGAAGGCTGGGTTCCGACAGAAATAGAAGCCGACACTATCGGTTGGCTCAAAAAAGAAGACATTTATTTCGAGGCGACAGCACCAGAAAAAGGCGTCGACAACCCTCCTATCAAACTCAAGAATAGGTTCTTTGCAAGACTGTTCGAGATGATTGGCAATATGTATTCTATCCCGACATATTGGGAGTTAGATATGACGCCATTCTTCGCCCCATTCTTCGTCCTCTTCTTCGGATTCTGCATGGGCGACTGTGGTTATGGTGCATTGATTTGTCTCGTTACCTTAGGCTTGATAATTAGCAAGAAACTTAAAGACATGCAGAACGTCTTATGGCTCGGGTTCTTCTTAGGCTTAGGAACTGTCGTTATGGGAACGATAAGCGGAACGTTCTTTGGCATTCCGTTGTTAGATGTTGACATCCCTATCGTAAATAGGTTAAAGACTATAATGTTCAAGCCCGATGGCTTATATTCAGCGTTCTATGTGTCATTAATAGTAGGTGTATTCCAGATACTGTTTGGAATGTGTCTTAAGATTATAAACCAGACGAGATTATATGGATTCGGTGCAGCGCTGTCAACTATAGGTTGGGTTATTCTGCTTCTCGGAGGAATAGTGACATTCCTCGTAGATGGCATCGGCATTCCATTCTATGCTTGTATGATAATTGGTTGTATCTTGATATTCTTGTTAAATGGACCTATCAACTCTGTCGCAGCTCCGTTCAAAAATATCGGCTCTGGATTGTGGGACACATATAACATGGCAACAGGGCTTCTCGGCGACGTGCTTTCATATATCAGATTGTTTGCATTAGGATTGTCTGGTTCAATCTTAGGATTAGTCTTCAACGACTTAGCCATGAATATGAAGCCCGACATCCCTGTCATAGGAACAATAGTAATGCTTCTAATCTTGGTATTCGGTCACGCCATGAACATCGCTTTGTCGGCATTAAGCGCTTTCGTTCACCCTATGCGTCTGACATTCGTAGAGTTCTACAAAAACTCTGGTTTCGTTGGAGGAGCAAAAGAATACGAGCCATTTAAGAGGAGTTAACGATGTACAACTGTGATAAAATATCATTATGACTAATAAATAAAAAGAAATTAAAAAATAATAACAAATAAAAAATTAACATTATGACAACAGCATTAATTTTAGCTTACATTGGTATCGCATTGATGATTGGATTATGTGGTATCGGAAGTGCATTAGGAGTAACCTATGGTGGCAACGCAACCGTTGGCGCAATGAAAAAGAATGACGAAGCATTCGGTAACTACTTAGTTTTAAGTGCTATGCCTGGTACACAAGGTCTTTACGGATTCTTAGGGTTCTTCTTATTACAAGGTAATCTATCAGATGCTATCACTATGAATCAAGCACTGGCTATCTTCAGTTGTGGCTTATTCCTCGGCGTTGTAGGTTTGGTATCAGCTATCCGTCAAGGACAACTTTGTGCTAACGGCATCACTGCTATCGGTAACGGCCACGATGTCTTCGGTAAGACTTTGATCTTAGCAGCTTTCCCAGAACTTTATGCTATCATCGCTGTGGCAGCAACATTCTTGATTTCAGCAGCAATATGATAAAAGGCTAAAGACGAATCACTAAAGGAAGAGAGTTTCTGTAATGGAGACTCTCTTTTTTTGGTCAACAGTCAACATGCCTTGAGCAATACTTCGTGATTATGTATTTTGACGCATCATTTTTATTAACTTTTAGTGATTGCAATCGAAAAAAGTTAGTATCTTCGCGCAAAATTTATCATTATGAATAAGGTCTCGGAAAACCCTTTAAAAAACCGAACAAATGGCGAGATGCCATTTATGGTCGTGACCGCTCTCTTCGTCACTCTTTACTTGGTGTCGAACATCATGGCGGTGAAAGTAATCAGCTTTTTTGACATCATCTATTTCGATGCAGGTACTATAACCTTCCCTTTCGCCTATATGCTCGGCGACATTCTCACCGAGATATGGGGATATCATAAAGCTAAGAAAGTGATATGGATGACATTCCTCTGCAACATCATTATGATGATTTTTACGCAGGTGGCGGTTTGGCTTCCTTCACCGGATTATCTACAAGGTACTGCGATAGCTTACGACAATGTCTTCACTTACGTGCCAAGAATCGTCATAGCGTCGTTGACAGGATTCCTTCTCGGAGAATTGTCGAACTCTTGGCTTATGGATAAGATCAAGAAAAAGACAGAAGGAAGATTCTTATGGCTCAGGACTATAGGAAGTTCCATCGCTGCCCATCTCTTAGATACCGTCCCTTTTGTGTTGATAGCATTCATTGGAACGATGACTACACGCGACATCATCATGATGATAGCGACACAATATTTCATGAAGTTAGGAATAGAAGTCGTCTTCGGAACTCCTCTCGCGTACGCTGGAATATCTTTTTTAAAAAAGAAAATATCAATACATCAAGTCTCCTAATCCGAAGCCATCGTCGAATCCTAATTCAGCACGCGCTTCCTCGCTCATCATCGACGGATTCCATGCAGGCTCAAATGTTAATTCTACTTTACATTTTCTTACTCCCATCATCGAACCGACTTTCTCCTTCACAAAGGTAGGAAGCTGATCGGCGACAGGACAATTAGGAGCCGTCACTGTCATGAGGATTCTTACATTAGCCTCATCGTCAATGTCGATGTCGTATATCAATCCTAATTTATATATGTCAACCGGAATCTCAGGGTCGTAGACGCTACTCAAAACCGCAATGATTCTCTCTTTTAACAAATCTTTTTCTTCAGCTGTCATTGGTTCTTTCTTCTTAAAAATATTTAACATTTTTTTCGACTTACAATTTGTAAGACGTATCAATTACATATTGTTTATTTTCATCGGTGTAATCGACGCGTCTCTACATTAATTTTCAATTTTCAATTTTCAGATTTCGAAAACACTTCCGCATAAAGCATCATCTGCTTCACCATACTCAACAATCCGTTGGAACGTGTCGGCGACAAATGTTCCTTCAAACCAATCTCATCTAAGAAACTCATGTCGGCTGCTATGATGTCGCTCGGCTTCTGTCCTGACAACACCTTTATTAATAAGTTGATGATGCCTTTTGTGATAACGGCGTCGCTGTCGGCACTGAAATAAACCTTACCGTCTTCCATCTTAGCATGCAACCAGACTCGCGACTGACATCCGTTGATAAGGTAATTGTCGTTACGATATTGAGCGTCAATCA